>JAFQWT010000018.1 GCA_017407375.1 Clostridia bacterium | reverse complement strand
TGGGGCATTAGCGCAGTTGGGAGCGCGCAACACTGGCAGTGTTGAGGTCAGGGGTTCGAATCCCCTATGCTCCACCAGAGAACGAAGCACCTCTTTCGAGGTGCTTTTTTCGTTCTCTGGTGGAGCATAGGGGTAAGCCAAGCCGCTCTCCGCGAGCAACGCGATGCGGAATGGGGTTCGATTGCCCGCCCGAGAGCGACGGTAGCTTGCTGACCGGCGGCCGGGCGAGGCAAAAGGCGCGCACGCGCCTAATCCCCGTCTTTTGATTATTACGGTAAGTGTAGGGGATTCGAAGGGGAGCGGTAGTGGATGACAGTCCGGGGGACCGGCAGAGCCACGGAGAAAAGGCGAAATCCACTCGCCTGTGACCGGGCAAGCCGTAGGATCAAGCAACGCGCGAGAAGTTATTACTCTTAAACCCGAGGTTGAGTCAATATGCCCGTTTTAAGAGTAATAAAAAATATTTTAAAAGTAATTCGTGTTGACAAGGGACAAATAAGAGAGTATAATAAGTATAAGGACAGGAGGGATTCTTATGAAATATACTGCCGAAAAAAAGCAAGCCATTCGTCTATATATTCTTGAAAAAATTTCTTCGGGCTCTTCCAATCTTTCAAGAACCGTTGCCGAAGCCCTCGGCATCAGCACGAACACGGTACACTCCTATCTGAACGAGCTGCTTGCGGACAAGATCATCGAAAAAAAAGCGCGTGGGAAATATGAGCTTGTGAATACGGCGTCCTTATACACCTTCAAAAGGAGCCTCGGCGAGCTTGAATCGGACACGCTTGCCTATGACATTTGCCTTCGTGACAAGCTCCGCGATCTTCCCGAAAATGTAAAGCACATCTGGAGCTATGCGCTCAGCGAAATGGTCAACAACGTCATTGACCATTCGAATGCCGAGCTTATGGAGATCGGTGTCACGCAAAGCTACCTGAAAACAAGTGTTTCGATCATAGATAACGGAATCGGCATCTTTGAAAAGATCAAACAGCACTTCTCCCTCCCAAGCCATGACGAAGCGATCTGTGAGCTTTTCAAAGGGAAACTGACGACCGATAAAGCCAACCATTCGGGCGAGGGGATCTTCTTCTCCTCTAAAATGATGGATTCCTTTTTCATTCTTTCGGGCGGAAAAATTTTCACCACCTCCCAATATGAGACCGATCACATCCTTGATTTAGAGAGGCCTATCCCCGGAACCTGCGTTTATATGTCGCTCTCCAATTTCACGGGGAGAACTGCGCGAGAGGTATTTGATCTTTATGCAAGTGCGGAGGGGGCCTTCACCACCACGCGCATCCCACTTAGAAGCATCTTCGATTCAGCTCCTGTTTCGCGTTCACAGGCGAAGCGGATCTGCCACCGTTTGGAATCCTTCCAAGAGGTCATTTTCGATTTTGAGGGCGTCAGTTGGATGGGGCAGGGCTTTGCACACCAGCTGTTCGTTGTGTTTGCAAAGTCGCATCCCGACCTCTCGCTCGTTGCGGTCAATATGAGCGAGGGCGTGACCGCTATGTACAACCATGTTTTAAGCGGAAGCTAACACGCGAAAACGGTGCTGAAAAACCGAAAGGTCTCGGGGCTTCTTCACCACAGTCTGACGCTGGTTACGGTGCTTGCCCTTTTTCTCTTTCGGCAGATCCACGTTACGTACCGCAAATGGTATTGCACCCTGTTTGGGTTTACCGCCTATCTTACGGTGGGGGCCTTCCAGATGGCGGTGCTTGGCCTTTCGGATGCCTTCCACATTGTGGAGCCGATGCTGGACGGGACCCCGCTGACCGCTTGGGTGATCGCACCGATCTACGCCGCCGGCTATGCCTTAGTCCTTTGGGCCTTTGAGCTGGTACGGAAGCGTCGGAGGAGCCACAGCGCTTGCCAAGAAAAAAGAAACGGCTGATAGCCGTTTCTTTTTTTAATACCTCAGAAAATTAAGGAGGACGTCGTGCATGACGGAGAGAGCGAACTGCATGAGAGCGGCGCCGATGACGGTGGCAAGGAGGGCCACAAGGAGCGCAAAGAGGAGGGTGACGGCGACCTCGGCGGCTTTCATCCGTCGGACGGTGCGCGCCGCCATGCCCGAGGCGGCATAAAGTGCCATCTCCTCGCGGCGGGAGCGGTAGCTCTCCCAAAGATTATCCCCAAGCCCCACCACCGAAAAGACGGTGGCCGCCATCAAGAGGGCCACGGCGGCGGCAACGTAGATCTCCACCATCTCGGTGCGGAGGGCAAACAGCTCCTCCGTTGGCAGGACCCCCGCGAGCTCCGCCGACGTGGCGGCGGCAAGCTCCTGGCGGAGCACCGCGGGCGAGGCGCCCTCCTTCCCCGCGACAAGGAGCATATTATAGGGGATGCCGTGATGGGCGCAGTCGAAAACGAGCATCGGCGTTCCAAGGCGTGCTATGGCGGCCACCGTGAGCGTGAGCGTGCGGTCCCCCACCCGAAGCGCAACGGTATCCCCCTCGCGGAGGGAAAGCTCACGGGAAAGCTCCCCCGAGATGACGACCTCATCCCCCCGCGGCAGGAGCGGAACGTTCAGCTCCTCCGCAAGGGCCTCCGGAGCATCGGCGGCCAAGGCGTGGCAGGGCCGCCCCTCGCCAAGGGTGACGGAGGAGAGGTAGATCCTATTGACGCGGTCAACGCTCTCGCAGGAGGCAATGCGCTCATAGCAGCGCGCGGTGCCGCCCGACACGGTGTACTCGCCGCAAAACAGCCCCCGAAGGGTGCCGAGAAAGCCGAAGGTGCTGACGAGCAGATAGGCGGTCAGGATAAGGATGCTGAGAAGCACCGCCACAAGGCGCGCCGAGTTTTGCAAAAGCGCCACCGCCTCGGTATTCTTAAGAGCATAATAGAGGGAGGGGGCGACGGGGCGGCCCCTTCGTTTTCCGCGGCG
Organism: Clostridia bacterium; assembly: GCA_017407375.1. GTDB lineage: Bacteria > Bacillota > Clostridia > Oscillospirales > CAG-272 > UBA1740. The sequence goes on along the minus strand of JAFQWT010000018.1, from coordinate 14,137 downwards.
CTCCAAGAGGAGCGTCACCCACCGGAGGACGGTGCGGAAAAGGGGCGGGGTGAGGGTAAAGATGAAAAGGAAAAGGAAGAGAAAGGAGACAATGCCGAGCGGAAAGCGCGCCGAGGGGGGAAGGCAAAGCGCCAGCACGGCCAGAAGGGGCAGGGCGGCCGCAAGGGCCAGGGGAAGGAGGCGACGATGGCGGCCACCGCCCCCGCGGCGCCGACGGAGCAGAAGAAAGGCCGTGACCGAGAGGAGCGCCACCCCCAGCTGAATAAGAAGGGCCGAAAGGATGCCGCCCGCCGTGAGAACGGCCGGGGAATAGACAAAGCCCGCCAAGCCGACAAGGAGCGAGAGCGCCGGCCGCGCAAGGAGAAGCCCCAGGGGAGCGCCAACGGCGAAGTACAAAAGGATCTCGGCGTATTGCGAAAGGTCGAGCCAGAGGCGCCGCGCGCCCGCCGCCATAAAGACGGCGTTCTCCTCACTCCGCTGCGAGGAGAGGATGGAAAAGCAGCAAAAGGTGACGGCGGCGCCAAGGACCGCGGTCAGGAGAATGATGACCGTGACGATCCGATCGACCGTCCCGATGGCGCTGAAGGTCGCCACGTGGCTTCCCACGGTGACGATGCTCTTATCGGCAAAGAGGGGGGAGGCCGAGAGGCGGCTTGCCGCCTCCTCCGGGGCGAGCCCCTCGGGAAGGTCAACGTAAAGGGTGCCCGCCGGGCGGAAATCGTCCCCGATGGCCGAGAGGAAGGGCGAGCCCGCCGCGATCGCACGGGTGACAGCCGTGATGTCCAGCAAAACGTCATAGCTGCCGGCAAAGCTCACGTCGGTAATGCCCGCCACGGTATAGGTCGCCCTGCGGCCGAGGACGGTCACGCTGAGGGGATCCCCCACCGAAAGGCCCTGCTCCTTTGCCAGGCGGTGGGTGATGAGGGCGACCTCGCCAAGCGAGGCCTCGGTGATCTCCCCGTAGGCGATGAAGCGGAGCGGAAAGACCGCACCGTAGGCGTTAAGGTCGGCGGCGCCGCCGAGGACCGTCTGCTCCCCAAGGAGAAGCGGGAGCTCGTAAAGCCCCGCTATGCGGCACTCCTCCCCGAGAAGGGCGGTGGCATCCTCCGAGAGAAGAAAGCGGGTGGTGGAGCCCGCGCCGATGCTGACCGTGAGGTCGGCCTTGCCGTAGGCGGCGCTTTGGCGCAGGGCGGTCTCGTTCTTGAGGGAAGCGCTGAGGCCAAAGGCCATGGCGGTCACCAAGACGGACAGCAGAAGCGTAAGAACGAGAATGAGGGGCTGTCCCCACCGCCGCCGGATCGAGGTGAAAAGATGCTTATAAAAGAGCTTCATCCGCAGATCTCCCCGTCCGAAAGGCGGATAAGGCGGCGGCCGTAGGCGGCCACGGCTTGACTGTGGGTGACCTGGATGACGGTCGTGCCCTCTTTTTCGTTGACGTGGCGGAGCAGCGCCATCACGCGCCCCTCCATGCCGCTGTCAAGGGCGCCCGTCGGCTCATCGAGGATGACGGTCTCGGGGCGGTAGACCAGGGCGCGCACGATGGCCACGCGCTGGCACTGACCACCCGAGAGCTCGGTGGGGTATTTGCCGAGAAGGTGACCGAGCTGAAGGCGGTCGACAAGCTCGGAAAGGTAGTCCTCAGTATCCGCGCCGACCCTCCCACCGAGGGTGGCGGGGAGGAGCATATTGTCACGGACGCGGAGGGTGGGCACGAGGCGAAAGAACTGAAAGACGAAGCCAAGGCGGGTGGAGCGAAGGGCGAAGAGGCGCGCCTCCGTCAGGGATGAGAGGGGGGTACCGTCCCAAAGGACCCGACCGCCGTCGGGCGTGAGAAAGCCGCCGAGGATCGAAAGGAGCGTGGACTTCCCGCTGCCGCTTTCCCCCATGATCGACACAAACTCCCCGTCCTCAACGGTGAGACTGACGCCCTTGAGGACCTGCTCGCCGTGGTAGGATTTGACGATATTTTCCGCTGTGATCATACGTTCTCCTTTATCTCACTCCCCGATAGGTCAGCACGGGGGAGATCCGAAACAAATAGCGCTCAAGCACCGATGCAAACGTCTCCGCCGTGGCGGCGGTAAGCTCCTCGGCGGTGGCGGGGGTGAGCGAGGACCGATAGGTAAGGAAGTCCTCACCGTATTCCTCGGCCGCCAGGGCCTCGTAATCGGCGTAGGTCAAGGGGGTCTCAAGGAGGGCAAAGAGGACCTCCCTCTCGCCCGGGCTCATCCCCTTGAGAAGGGCGTGGAGGAGCCCCGCCGTGTCCCCCGCCTGGAGGAGGCGCGCTTCCCTCTCGGTCATGCCGTCCCGCACCGAGGAAAGGAGCGAGACCGCCGTGGGGAGCACCGCGGCAAGGCGGGAAAGGTCGCCGTTATCCTCGGCGGCGGCAAAAAGGCGGCCCCGGTAGCTCCCGGACGGCGGGGAAAGGAGCGAAAGGAAGAGCTCCCAGCCCTCGGGGGTGAGGGTCAGCCCGCCGAGGGGAATATAACGGAGAAAGAGCAAAAGCTCGGTCGGGGAGAAGGCCAAAAGCTCCTCGCCTGCCGCCGTTCCCGTGGCAAGGTCGGCAAGCATCACGGCGGTCTGCATGGCAGCCGTAAAGCCCTCCTCCCCAACGTCGGAGAGGAGCGTGGCGCGCTCGGCCGCAAGGCGCTCGGCCTCAAGGAGCAGGTGGGGATAGCCGTATTTCTCATAGCGCGCCATCGCGGTGGCGGCCAGGTCCTCGTAGCGGTAGAGGGCCACGGTGTAGGCAAAGCGGCCGAGGCGCTCGGCCCCCATCTTCTCGGAAAGCGAGAGGTAAAGCGCGCGGACCTCGGGGGCGGTGAGACCGCCGTCCGAAGCGAGGTAGGCGTCAATGGCGGCGGGGCCGTCCGCCTTGAGGAGGGCGGCGACCTCACGGTAGCGCCCATCGGTGAGGCCCGTGTCCCAAAGGAGCGAGGAAAGGACCTCCGCGTGGCGGGTCAGCGCCGCGACCGTGGCGGGGGGCAGTGCCGCGACCGTGGTGGCGCGCACGTAATGGGAAAGCAGGGTGTAGGCGGCCTCCTGCCCGAGGGCCAGGGTGCCCTCGGCAGGTGGGGCGACCGTGTCGTCCGAGGGGAGGACCGTCAGCCCCTCACGGACGATGGCGGGGGCGCTGTCACAGGAAGTGAGCGAAAGCAAAAGGGAAAAAAGGCATAGCAAAAGGAGGCCCCGACGGCAAAGGGGCATGCGGCTTGCGTTCTTCTTTCCCTTTTTCATTTCGTTTCCTTCCTGTGAGCAAAAGCCGATCCGCGCATGGCTGATCGGCTTTTGCTATGGTAGGGATGGGCGGCGGGGCCGCCCATCCTTTTCAAAGATTACTGAATGGGAGCGGTGTAGACGAAGGACAGGGCACCGTTCAGGACGGCGACGTACTGCGAATAGGCATCCACAGCGATCTCCTGGCCCTTCTCGCCGTTATCGCTCTCGGAGACGATGAAGTAATGGTCGCTAAGAGCGAGCACAGCGGTGAAGTCGGTGAAGGTCACGACGGCACCGAGGCCTTCCTTGGCGGGAGCGACCTCCACCTTACCCGCAAAGACGGGGGTGGCCAGCTCCAGCACGAAGGTATCGCCCAGCGTGAGCGAGCCGAGGACGGCCGTCTCATCGCCCGAGCCCATGGTGAGCGTGTAGACCGTGCTCTCCGCCCCGTTCACCTTCGCAAAGCCGAATTCGCCAAAGGGCGTGAGGAGCGCCAGCGTGACGTTGCCGGTCTCAGCGTCCACGGCATAGGTCAGCGAGCCCATCGTGGCGTCGGTCAGCACGTCGGTAACCGTAATGCTGAAGCCGTTCTCGGCGGGGACGTAGGTCACAAGGAAGTAGCCCTCGGGCGCACCGGCATCCACAGCGCCGTAGGCAACGGCAAGCTTAGTATTGCCAATGCCAACGGTGATCTGCTTCTGCGTGGGGGCCTCCAAGAGGAGGTTGGCGATCACGTTGAAGTCATCCTCACCGTAGGTGAAGGTCAGGGTAGCGTCGAGGATCGGAACGAAGACCACCGTCGGCTCCTCGGACTCGGTCTGCGCCTCGGGCTCGCTACCCTCGGGCTCGCCACCCTCGGGATTTTCCTTATCGGACGCCTCATACTTGGTGCTGAGGAGAACGTCGATCGACATGACCGCGCCGTTCTCCAGCGTGGCGGTGATGTCCACGTACTTGCCCGTGGGATCCTCCATGTCGGTAATGTCAAGCGTGAAGACGGTGTCGGTCAGGTTGAAGCTGAGCACGCCAAGGCCGGGAAGGACCGCTCCGCCATTGACGCCCTCGGCATTGCTCACAATACCGAAGAGCGGGCAGCTGACCTCGTAGGACAGCACGTTGCCCTCGGCATCCACGGTGGCATTGATGACGATGTCGTCAAGCCCGCCGGAAATGCCCGCCAGGAGCTCGGCAAGGGCCTCGCAGCTACCGGCCTCGTGGGCATCCACGGTGCTATCGCAGAAGGCGCCGTGATACCACTCAGCAAAGGTGGTGCTCGAGATCATAGCGGTCGTGCCGACAACGGCGCCCTTGATGGTGCTTGCGGGCTGACCCGAAAGCTCCGCGGCGACGTCGGCCAGGGTGTCATCGTAACGCGCCAGAATGGCAAGCTCAACGTCAAAGTCGGCGCCCGTGGCATCGTAAACGATGCGGTTGATGAGGGTGTAGAGGAGATCCAGATCGATCTCGTAGGTCTCGGCAAGAAGAATGGCGGAATCGGCGATCTCACCCAGCTTCATGTCGGGGAGCAGGGCGATGTAGGCCATCAGCATGGCGGAGGTGTTCTCCCCGTAAGCGGCGTCGATCACGTCACCGAGGGTCTTATCCACGTACTCGGAAAGAGCATCGGAGAGGGCGGCAAGGTTCACGGTGTAGACGGTGTTATCGCCGTCAACCTCCGCGGCAACAAGGTCCTTGCTGAGAAGTGCCAGAAGGTCGGCAATGCCGTGCTCTGCCGTGGGAAGGTTGACCTCCGCGGCAATGGCATTGGCGATCGCCTCGGCCAGGGGCAGGTAGTTTTCCATCTCGCACGCTACGTAGAAGGCCTCGGTGAGGACCTCGGTAGGCACGCCGAGCTTGGCGGCAAGGGCGGTGTAGAACGCATCGCTCAGGTCAAGCTTTGTGGCATCGGGGCTGTTGACCGCTATCGAGAGGTCGTCACCCTCCATATAGAATTCAATGGAGAAGATCTTCTCGAAGTCCTCGCTGGTGGTCTCACCCTCGGCAAGGTCAGCCGTGCCGACCTCAAGGGCCAGGTGACCGCTGACGTCGGTGCCGTCCACCGTCAGGGTGAAGGCGCCGATCTTGACGGCGTAATAGAGGTCGCCCGAGCTTTCGACGTAGGGCTCACCGTCATGCAGCTCCGTATAAGAACGGAAGAGAGCGATGGCGGGAAGCGAATCGAGATCCGAGATCTCAAAGGTGCCGTCCGGCAGGGCAGAAGCAATGGCCTCGGCAATGCTCGGAAGCGTGACGGTGGACACCGCATCGATCGCCTCGGTCTTGGTGAAGGAGCACTTGCTGCAGCTGAAGCGCAGGACGCCCTCGGTCATGGTCGTGGGGTAACGCACGATCTTGGACGAGAGGGTGTGACCCGCCGGCACGGGGGTATCCTGATAGCTGTGACCGCAGGTGCAGCTGTGCAGAGTGTAGCCATCCGCGGTGCAGGTGGGAGCCACCACGGTGGTGTTGTACACGTGCTGGTGGGGCGCGGTGGTCACGGGAGCCGTGGTGGTCACGGGAGCCGTGGTAGCCGCAGGAGTGGTGGTGGCCGCAGGAGCGGTGGTAGTGGCGGGAGCCGCCGTGGTGGCGGGCGCTATCGTAGTCGCCGCCGTGGTGGTGGTCGGCGCTGTGGTGGTTACGGCTGTGGTCTCGTCATCATCGCCCCGTCCGCCGCACGAAGCGAGGACGAGGGAGGTGGAGAGCATCAGCACAAAGCACAACAGTGCCAAAAGGGTGTGTTTTCTCATGATGTATGCCTCCTTTATAAGAAATACGGAAGATGTGATGGGGCGGCTGCCCCTCGGTATTAGCATTATACCACAGGCGCGCCGCTTTTGCAAGAGGAAATGGGGAGGTTTTTAAAAAGTTTTTATGGCGCGCCCGTATGCTCAAAATCGCATTTTTTGTAAAGAATACTAATCATTTTGATGAAAATGCAAAGTTTTGTTTCTGACGCGTTTTTGACGTTTTTCTCTCCGCGGAGGCAGTGCGGAGGCAGTGACGGAGGTAGTGCGGAGGTGGTGCGGAGGCAGTGCGGAGGCAGTGGCGGAGGCAGTGGCGGAGGTGCCGAGGAGGGCGAAAAGGGCGGCGTGACAGGGCCCTGCCGCACAAAAAAACACCCGCCGTGCGGGTGTTCCGTTTACCAAGAAGACCGCCGCCAATGACGGGCATTGGCGGCGGTGCCTATTCTGTTCTCAGACAATGACCTTGCGGAGCCACTCAAGGGTGCACTCGACCATGTGCTTGCCCGTCTCCACGCTGGCCTCCTTGGCGCTTTCGGCAAACCACTCGGTATTGCGCTCACAGCGGCTAAGGTCGACAAGCTCAGGGTAGGTGCCCATCATCAGGCTGGTCTCCCACTTACCGGCGTGGTCAAAGCCGCCGCACTTGATCTGGGCGTCCGCGCCGATGAGGGGAATGACCTTGATGTAGGAGAAGGGATCGTCCTCCGAGCCCATATCCTCGTAGTAGGAGGCGTAGGAATCACTGCCCCACCAGCCCTTGCCGAGGGTGTTCTCCATATATTCCATGGTGACCTTTTTGGCCGCCTTGTGGCAGGCAATGGTCATGGGCATCAGGCCCGCGCCCTCGGTCTGGTGGTGGGCGACGAGGTAGATGTTCTTATGACCGGCCTCGATCATCGACTTTAAGATCCAATAGAGATAATTGACGTAGGCATCCTCATCCACGTGGAAGTGGCTGGGCTTCGGCGCGCACACGGCGTAAGAGGCAACACCGTAATAGAGCGGCGGGCAGACCACGATCTCCTTCTCCTTCTCCAGCTCACGCAGGCACCCCGTGATGACCAGGGTGTCGGTGCCGCAGGAGGCGTGGCGGGCGTGGTACTCCAGCGTGCCGATCGGAATGATGAAGGGGACCTTCCGATCCACAGCGTCCTGGATCTCATCGTATAGCATTTCAAGCATTTGCATAGCGTGTTCTCCTATTCTTTTGGTTATGCCAATATTATACACAAAGCGCGGCGGAAAGTCAATAGAGGGAGGCGTCAAAATCAGGAAAGCGCGTTCCCCTTCCCTTTCGCAGAAAAAAGACCGCTTCTGCGGTCTTTTTCTTTAGTGTGCGCTCTCGTCGGCGAGGCGCTGGATCTCCAGCGTCTTGCGGGAGGCGGCGAGGACCTCGGCCGTGGAGAGGCGGGTGGGCTTGCCCTCGACCTGGTCAAGGAAGGCATCGAGAATGGTATCGCCCGGCGCGATGGGGGGCACCGTGACGGGGGCGGCGGCATCCATGCCGTACAGCGTGACACCGTCCGTGCCGTAGCTGAAGGAGAGCATACCGCGCTCACCCCAGATGTGGAACTCCCAATAGAAGGGCGAGGTATAGCCGAGCTTTGTGGGTGCGGAATAGGAAACGTCGGCCAGAACGCCGATCCCCCCCGTGAGGGTGAGCATCATCTGCCCGCAGTCAAGGAAATGGGGGACCTCCGTGGCGTAGGCGTTGTAGGTACGCGCGGCGTTGATCCTCTCCACCCTCTCGCCCGTGAGATAGGTGAGAAGATCGATACCGTGGATGGCGATATCGTTGATCACGCCGCCGTGCTTGCCCTCCTCAAAGTACCAGGAGGGGCGTGTGCCGTACGAGAGAGGATGCTGACCGCCAAACTGGATATTGTGGATCCTGCCGAGCGTCCCCTCCTCGATCAGCTGCTTGGCCGCCAGCACGTTCTTATGGCAACGCATATCCAGCATCGCACCGACCGCAAGGCCGCGCTCACGGGAGAGCGCCTCGATCTCGTCAAGCTCCGAAAGCGAGGTGCAGATCGGCTTATCCGCAATGACGTGCTTGCCCGCGCGCAGGGCGGCAATGGCGTGGGAGCCGCGGATGCTGTAATAGTCACCGATGGCGACCGCATCCACCGTTTTGTCGGCAAGGACCTCCTCCACCGAGGCGTAGGGGAAGCTGAGCCCCGGGCTTTTTTCGGCGGCCAGGCGGGTCGGCTCGTCCGCCTCGTAGGCGCCGGCGAACTCCACGCGCCCGCTCTCCTTCATCCACCGATAAAGCGAAAAGATGTGGTTGTGTCGGCAACCGATGATCGCAATTTTCATTATGGTATCCTCACTGTGGTTGGTGTTATCTTATTATACCACCCGAACCCCGGGGACAACAAGTGATTTTTTCGGGTTCTTCCCGCCGCGATAAGGAATTATTCCCGAAACGAGGCAAAGCGGCTGCGCATTCGGAGCCCGAGGACCGCCAGCGCCGCGGTGCTGACGCCCGCCACCGAGGATAGGGCAATGATGATGCCAGTCGTGGCCGACGCCGCACGTTCAAGCTCCACCTCAAGGTCTGATCGGCGCACACGTCCGTAAAGGTGTAGCCGCTGACCGCCCCGACCGAGGCGCCGTTGATCCTGACGTCCTTGACCGTGAATGTCAACCCCCAAGAATATGAGGCCGACCGCTTTTTTCTCTTGAAACTCTTTTCCTTCTGTGGTATAATGGCAATGATCGGCAGCGTGCCGAGAAAAAACGGGGGACAAGCGTTCCTCGGAGCTTTAATGTCAACCGTAAGGGGAGCACCGATATGGAAGCAACAGCGATCAGTCACCGCTACGAGCAAGCGCGGTTTTGCGCGCTCCCGCGCGCCATGGCCTATGACGGTACCGAGGATTTTGCGGCATGGCAGGCGGCGGCGCGGACGCGCCTTGCCGAGCTTTTGTGCCTGCCCACGGCCCATGGCGAGGCGACCCTTTCGCTAGAATACACCAAGGACTGTGACGGCTATACCGAGCACCGCTTCACCGTGGAGACCGAGCCCGGCTACCTTGTGCCCTGCCACCTTCTCCTTCCTCAAGGAGCGAGCGGGGCGGTGCCCCTGACGCTTTGCCTCAGCGGTCACGGCTCCGGTATGCACGTGGCCCTCGGCCGCGCCAAGGACGAGGCCGACGAGCGTTCTCTTAGCGAATGGCCGCACCGCGCCATGGCTCCGCGGGCCCTCCGCGAGGGACGGGCGGCGCTGGTGATCGAGGCGCGCGGCTTTGGCGAGGCCAGCATCACGGGGCGCGTGCCCTCCTGCACCGAAACGGCCAAGATCGCCCTGCTGGCGGGGCGGACGCTGCTCGGCGAGAGGGTGTTTGACGCGATGCGGATCCTTGACGCCGTGCTTTCGTACTTCCCCACTCTTGACAGCGAGGGCATCGTTTGTACGGGAAATTCGGGCGGCGGCACCGTTACCTACTACCTTGCCTGCCTTGACGAGAGGATCGCCGTGGCGGCACCCTCCTGCTCGATCTGCAATTTTGAGTTTTCCCTGGCGGCGATGCCGCATTGCCTTTGCAACCACGTCCCGGGGATCCGCCGCTACTTTGAGCTTAGCGATCTTGGCGGCCTTATCGCACCGCGGGCCCTTGTGATCGCGGCGGGAAGGACCGACACCGACTTCCCCGCCGAGGGCACCGAGCGCACCTTTGAAGCGATACGGGCGCTCTATGCCTACGCCGGCGCGCCGCGGGCCTGCACCCTGGTCTTTGGCGAGGGTGGCCATTACAATTACGCCGATCTCCTTTGGGCGGAGATCCACCGTATGGGATATTAAGAAGCCGAGCGCCGTTGGCGCTCGGTTTCCTCTTGAATTGCCCTCCCTTATATGCTATAATGGCGGTAGCTTGCGTTCCCCGCAAAGACGCGGGTGGCTGATAACGGAAAGGAAAGACAACGTGAAGAAAGCAAATGCGTGGGCGCTTCTGCCGATCGGTATTTTTGTGGCGCTCTATCTTGGTCTCGGTATTACCTTTGAATACGGTCTCGACATTCCTATGGGCTTTTACAAGGTGCCGATCGTTCTTATCTTCCTTGTCGCGATCCTGGTGGCGTGTCTGCAGAACCGCGACGTAAGCTTTGACAAAAAGCTCTCGCTGATGGGCGCGGGCGTGGGCGACAGAAACATCATCACGATGCTCCTCGTCTTCCTTCTTGCGGGCATCTTTGTGGGGGTCGTCGGACGGAGCAGCGCCGAGAGCGTGGCCTATTTTGTGCTTTCGATCGTGCCGCCGCGCTTTTCTGTGTGTGTATTGTTCCTTGTCGCCTGCTTTGTTTCCACCGCCATGGGCACCTCGGTGGGGACGATCACGCTCCTCACCCCCATTGCGGCGGCCCTCTCGGTCACCTCGGGCTTTTCGCTCCCGCTGTGCGTTGGCACGGTGGTGGGCGGCGCGATGTTCGGCGACAACCTCTCCTTTGTTTCGGACACCACCATTGCCGCCTGTCAGGGGCAGGGGTGCGCGATGAAGGACAAGTTCCGCACGAACTTTGCGATCGTTCTGCCCGCTGCCCTCCTGACGCTTGCGCTGATCCTTGCTCTTTCCCTGCAGGCCGACATTCAACCGACCGTGCAGAAGCCCTACTCGCTCTTAGAGATCCTACCCTACGTTCTCGTTCTGATCGGCGGCATCGCCGGTGTCAACGTTTTCCTGACGCTCCTTTGCGGCACGCTGGTGGGCGCGGTCATCATGCTCTTCTCGGGCGCTATGGACTTCCAAACCCTCCTTGAGAGCGCAGGCGTTGGCCTTTCGGGTATGTTCGAGACCTCCATGGTCGCGGTGCTGGTGGCGGCGCTTTGCGCCCTCATCCGTGAGGCGGGCGGCTTTCTGGCCCTGCTCGGGGCGATCCGCCGCATCTTCCGCGGGAAGCGGGCGGGGCAGCTGGGCATTGGGCTTCTCGTCGGGCTGATGGACGTGGCCACCGCCAACAACACGGTGGCGATCGTGATGGCCAACCCGATCGCCACGGAAATGGCCAAGGAATACGGCATCTCGCCGCGCAAGACGGCCTCGATCCTCGATACCTTCTCCTGCATCTTCCAGGGCATCCTTCCCTACGGCGCACAGATGCTGGTCGCCCTGACCGCCGCCGGCACGATGGGGCTGGAGCTTTCGGCCTTTGCCGTCATCGGCCACCTCTTTTACCCCATGATGCTGCTCCTTAGCTCGCTTGTCTTTATGTTTCTCATTCCCGAGAAGAGAAAGTGAAGCGCCAAGACGGCTCAGTGGAAGTGCATTTACCGCACCTTAAAGCTTTGCTTGCAAAAAAGCCGCATTCATGCGGCTTTTTCTTTTTTCTCGTCGGCTTTTCGGTTTATACATCGATAACGTTAACGATTTTCTTTTTCTTCCTTACCGCATAAGAATAGGCAACGGCCGTTCCGCTTCTCGGCTGCCGCTCCATAATGTCACGCTTACCTACCTTTCGTTTGGGCGGCATATAATTCTTATCAAAATACACAATACAAAACTCTGAATTGTTTATCATTTCCTGATTGCGCTCCAAGCAAGCGGCTCTACCCGCATTTTCTATGCGCTCGGGAAAATACGTATCCTCATAACGCTCCATAAGACGTTCCCTATACCTCTCGGAAATGCACGGAAACGCCGACCTCACATAAACACGCCTTATGTGGGGGTATTTTTGTTTCAACCCCGTAACGATCTTATGACACAAAGCATCAAATTCGCTTTTGCTGCCAAAATAAAAACACCCCACCTTTTTTTCCGTTATCAAGAACTCAATCTCTCTTATAAGGCGCTCCTTTAGTGTAGGTGTTTCCTTGATCTTCCGATGTCCAAAAAAGCAACACGAATATTTTTTCAGCTCTTCCATAACCTTCACCACAAAATAATTTGGATATACGGTATATCCGTTAAAAACATTCTATCACATGTTTAGGGTAAAATAAACACAAAATACCTTTATTTTGGAGTGGTTTTATGGCTATTAAGAGCGTTTCTATCCGAATTGAAGAAGAAATGTTAGATAAAATTGCCTTTGTTGCCGATTATGAGGGGCGCAGTGTGAACAGTCACGTTCAGGTATTGATCCGAGAAAACATCAAGGCCTTTGAGGAGGCCCACGGGTCGATCCAAGGGAGCATTGACCCCGACGTGAACGTAAAGCCCTCCCGCAAATAAAAAAGCAGGTGCCGTGGCACCTGCTTTTTCTTTTTGGTAAACGGAAAACCACCCGCGGTGCGGGTGGTTTTTTCTTAGGCGATCAAAAACTTGTATTTCTCGACGCTATAAAGGGGAATGAGCGGGAGAAGGATCGGCACGCGCTTGACGTAGGCCTGATACTCGGGGTCGTCTCCGTAGTTCTTGTTCTGGCGCAGCTCCAAGCGGCGCGCGCCCGAAAACATCACAAAGATGATGCCGGCGTAGCCCACCGAGGCCAGGATCCACTGCCCAACGCCCGAAAGCGCCGTGATACCGCTGAGAAAGACCCCCGTCCAGAAGATCATCTCCCCAAGGTAGTTCGGGCAACGCACGATGCGGTAAAGCCCCGTGTCGACAAAGCGGCGCGGGTTTTTCTTTTTGGCGGCGTTCTTCTGGAGGTCGGCGGCGGTCTCCAGGAGGAGGCCAAGGGCCATCACACCAACGCCCACGTAGGCCATGGTGTTGTCGGCCACGCCGTTCTCAAGGCGGTAAAAGACGGGCAGCACCTGGGTCACGTAAAGGGCGGCACAGGTCAGCCAGATGGCGCACTTCACGCCGAAGGGAATGGTCTTGCCGTCCTTGATCTCCCCCGTCATATGCTTTTTGTAGGAGGCGCTTTTCAGCTCCCGAAGGGCAAGATAGCCCGAAAGGCGGAGGCCGTAAAGAATGAAGAGCGCCGAGAGAAGCACGGTGGCAGGGGTCAGGGAGGCGCCGTAAAGGATCAGCATGGCGATCCCCTCGGCAGCGATGGAAAAGCCGTAGCCAAGCGAGATGAACCACACGTAATTCTTAAAGCCCATCGAGCTGACGAGCACCGCGGCACCAAGGATCACGAGAAGCGAAAGGGGGAAGGTCATAGGTAAACGTCTCCTTTATTTTTTTCCTCATCCATTATACACGGGCGGCGGCGGAAAAGCAAGGGGAGGCGCCGCCTTTCTCTTGCTTTTTTTAAGGCGCTGTGCTATACTGATAAAAAAGCAAGGAGGCGCGTATGGACTTTACGGCATTAAAAACGGCACTTGAGGGGCGGGGCTACCGCGTTTCGGTCTTTTCCACGGGAAAAGAGGCCGCCGACTACCTGGACTGTGAGATCGACGGGGAGACGGTGGGCTTTGGCGGCAGCATGACGCTCCGGACGCTGGGCCTTTACGATAAGCTCCTGACGCACAACACCGTTTTATGGCACTCCCGCCGTACGGGCGAGCTTGAGCGCCGCCACGATATGAGGAAGGCCATGACGGCGGACGTGTATCTGTCCTCGGTCAACGGCATTGCCGAAACGGGGGAGATCGTCAACATCGACGGCATCGGCAACCGCGTGTCCGGCACGCTCTTCGGTCATAAGCGCGTCTATTTTGTGGTCGGGCGCAACAAGGTCGCCCCCACGCTGGCCGCGGCCATTGACCGTGCGCGCAACGTTGCCGCGCCGAAGAACGCCGCCCGCCTTGGCAAGCGCACCCCCTGCGTTGTGGACGGGCGCTGCCACGACTGCTCCTCCCCCGACCGCATCTGCCGTGAGCTGGCCATCCTCTGGCAAATGCCCATGGAGGGGAATTACGAGATCGTCCTTATTGACGAGGACCTCGGCTTTTAAAGTTTTGTTTACATAATTCGCGTTTTTGCGACCGCGTAGAGAGATCTACGCGGTCTTTTTTTATTTTTCGCGAGGGGGGAGGAGGCAGGGAGGGCGTGCTTGCGCACGTGAGCAAGCAAAAACGCCACGCCGTGGCGTTTTTGTGAAGCGATACCCCAAGGATAGAGAAAAATGAAGTGAATGACAATGAGCGCACATTTTGACCATATCCGCGGGGAGGCCAAGGGGGAGGGAGCGAGGGTTTTCGCGGAGGGAATTTTGTGCAGAAATTGCCGATCCCGCCCCGCAGGCGTGCTTGCGCACGTCAAGGGGGAGCACGCGCTTTCGCGGAGGGAATTTTGAGCAGAAATTGCCGATCCCGACCCGCAGGCGTGCTTGCGCACGTG
>JAFQWT010000017.1 GCA_017407375.1 Clostridia bacterium | reverse complement strand
GCGGTGGCGGCAAAGGCCGGCCAAAAAAAACGCCGTTGTTTCACGTGAAACACCGCCGCGGTGGCAAGAGGACGAGGAAGGGGAGGCGGCGAGACCGGTGTCGGGAGGTGAAAAAAGGGCAAACGGGGAGGCGTGGCCGGGGCAGAACGGGGGTGCCCAGGGGCGGCGGCAACATCGGCGGGCGGAGAAGAAAAAACGACGGGGGAACGGGGGGGCGATGGCGCCGGAGGGGGGCGGGAGCGACGGCCCCGGGGAGCGGAACCGAGGGCGGAGGCCAAGAAGGAGATCAAAACGGAAGGCCGAAGGCGAGAAGCGACAGGCCGAGGGTGGTGCGGTCCCGTCGGTTTTGTCACCAACGTTTCACGTGAAACGCATTGACATGAGTTTTTTCGCGTGATATAATAAGAATGTAAGGGTTTCGGCAAGCCAACCGGCGGCCGTGGCCGAGGCGGGCGCGTTTTACGGAGTGCCGTGCCGCGGCGGAGGCGGGAGTGTTGGTGGGCTTGCGCGAGGCGTTTGTCATTTTTATGGATTTTTACGGAGGACACCGGCCATGAGCGCTGTTTGCCTGGCTTTTGCCAACCAAAAAGGCGGCGTGGGAAAGACGACCTGCGTCATCAACATTGCCGCCGAGCTCGGAAAACGCGGGAAGCGTGTGCTTCTTGTGGACATGGACCCCCAGGGAAACGCGACCAGCGGCCTGGGGATCGCCAAAAAATCGGTCAAGATCTCCTCGTATCAGGTGCTGATCGGGGAAGCGGACGCCAAAAGCGCCATCGTTGTGACCGAATTCAAGAATTTGTCGCTGATTCCGTCCACCATCTCGCTGGTGGGGGCGGAGTTTGACCTCCACACCTCGGAGGAGCGCGGGCGCGACGTCATCAAGGCGCTGGCGCCCATCAAGGAGGATTACGATTTTATCCTCATCGACTGCCCGCCCACGCTCGGCATGCTCACGATCAACGCGCTGGCCGCGGCGGACGGGGTCATCATTCCGATGCCGTGCGACTTTTTCTCATTGGAGGGGCTGTCGCAGCTCAATTTGACGATCAAAAAGGTGCGCAGTCTTTACAACCCGAGTCTTGACATCACAGGGCTCCTGCTCACGATGTACAACAAGCGCCTGCTGTTGACGGCGCAGGTGGAGGGCGAGCTGCGGAAGTATTACGCGGATAAGCTCTTCAACACCACCATTTCCCGCAGCGTGAAGCTGGCCGAGGCGCCCGGCTTTGGCCGCCCGATCGCGTATTTTGACCCGTACGGTAAGGGCGCGCTCGAATACCGCGAGGTTGTGAAGGAGCTGCTGCTCCGCGTTTGAGTCCGCTCCGCCGGCCCGCAAGGCGGGCGAAGCCCGCGCGGGGTCGCCACCGTGACGGAGAGGCACCCGTGTGCCGCGCGAGGGTAGAGAAGACCACACCGCCAGCCGCGCCAGGCGCAAGCCCGGTGCAGCACGGCAAAACGGCGATACCGCGGGGGGAGCGCCAAGAGCCAGCGCGCACGATGCATAAGCGCGCGATACGTATAATAATAAGGAGAATTGCTATGCCGCAGAAGAAGCCGCAAGGACAGTGGAGAGGCCTTGACACGCTTTTCCTTGAAAACTCGGTCGATGAGACCGTGAAAAATCAAAAGACCACCCTTCGCACCGGGCTCATCGAGCCGAAGAGCGGTCAGCCGCGAAAGACCTTTGAGCAGCAGCCCCTGGAGCAGCTGGCCGCCTCGATCTCGACCCACGGGATCCTGCAACCGATCCTTGTGCGGGAGCTGCCGAACGGCAAGTACCAGATCGTGGCGGGGGAGCGCCGCTGGCGCGCCGCCAAGCTGGCGGGGCTTGTCGAGGTGCCCGTCATCGTTCTTGAGAGCGACGAGCGCGAGGCCGCCGAGATCGCTCTTGTCGAGAACATCCAGCGCGAGGACCTGAACCCCGTGGAGGAGGCCATGGCCTACCGCGCCCTGGCCGAGGAATACGGCCTGACGCAAGAGCAGCTCTCCCAGAAGATCGGCAAGAGCCGCTCGGCCATTGCCAATTTTGAGCGCCTGCTTGACCTTTCCGACGAGGTGCTTTCCCTGGTGGCCTCCAAGGAGCTGTCCGCGGGCCACGCGCGCACCCTGCTTTCGCTCCGTGAGGACGAGGACCGCCTCCTCCTTGCCAGGAGAACGATCGCCGAGGGGTGGAGCGTGCGCACGCTGGAGGAGGAGGTCAAGCGCCTCCTGCGCCGCAAGAAGGCCGCCGCGGCCGCCGCGGAGGGCAAGGACGAGCCCGAGGCCTTTGCCGTGGACTACGCCAAGGTGTTAGAAAACCGCCTGATGCGCGAGCTTGGCCGCCGCGTGACCATTGCCGAGGGAAAGCGCAAAAAGACCGTGACCTTTTACTATGAGGACAACGAGGACCTTGACCGTTTTCTGCGCCGCGTGTGCGGTGACGCCTTTATGGACGAGGAATGATCTATGCCCCTTTTTGCCTTACTTGCCGCCGAAAATCCCTACAATTACTTGAATCCCGGCGGCGTTGCCTTTAACCTTTCGGCCTTGCTCATCGGCCTTTTGCTCGGTGGGCTCCTGGCCGCCATTGCCACGGTGTTCTACCACCGCGCCGTCGGCCGCTTTTTCTCGCTTTTGCAAAAGCACGGCGCCGACAGCCCCGAAACCGCCAAGACCCTGGCGGAGCTGGGCATCCGCCACGCGCTCGGCCTGCGCCGCACGCTGACCTCGCGCTCCTCGCTTGTGCGTAAGCTGGTGTCGGTGCGCCTGCCCGACGGCAGGGTCATTGAGCCGATCCACAGTCTTGACGACGACATCGCCGCTGAGGAATCCGAAAAAAGCGCGATCCACGCCGAATCCCCCCGCAAAAAGCGGCGCGATGCCGCCTACGTCCGCCCCGGCGAAGCCAGACTCACGGCCACCGCGGAGGCAGGGAAGGGCGAAAAAACGGACACCGAGGCCGCAGAAAGCGCCGCCATGGGTGACCTTGCGGGCGAAAAACCGCCCATCGGCACGCCCGATGAGGTCGCCGCACCGCACGCCCCCGCCGCGGAAGCACCCGCAAGCGCCCAAGCGCCCATCCCCTTCCATCCCGATGCGGCCGCCTACTTCCTTGACGACGTGCATCGCCGCCGCGCCGAGGTGCGCTTTGAGAAGCGCGGCAACGATATCCGCTTTCTCGTCCCTGCGATCCTCGTGTTTGTGGCGCTGGCCGCCACGCTTCCCGTCTATCTTCCTTATTTTGCCAAAATCTTAGACGGACTCCTCACCTCTCTCTTTGGAGGTGTGGTATGAAAAAAGCGCAAAAGCGCCGTCTTTTCCTCCTTGCGGGCATCCTTGCGGCTGTGCTGGCGGTGGCGCTGGCCACCACCCTGATCGTGCTTCGCGCGCGGGACGCCGCCGAGCAGCAGCGCCTTGAGGAGGAGAGGAGCCGTCTGGATGCCACGGCAGGCATCACCACGGACAGCACGGAGGGGGTGCACCCCTCACGCCTTTCGGGGCTTCAGCTGCTCCGCGCGGGCATCACCGACTTCAACCTGTATTACTTCGGCGACGAGGCCATCTGCGGACAGGGGGCGTCCTCCTTCCGCGGGACAGAGCCCGAGGGGGCGCCCTACCGCTTAAAGCTCCGCTCGCTTTTGCAAGAGACCTACGCCGCGCCCTCGCACTTTGTCGGGCGTGTGGCCACGAACAGCGAGGCCGCCCCCTTCTCATTTGCCGACGGGGCGCTGGATTTTTCGGGCACGTACAACCCCGGGGACACCATGGGCGTTACAGGGCTGAATTACCGCCTGGCGGTCATTGCTCCCGGAGCGGCGAACGAGACCGCGGGCGGGCGTGGCTTTGCCTCGGAGCTTGAGACGCTGCTGCGGACGCTCCGCGGGACGGCCGAGTATTGCAATATCATTCTTGTCGTTCCCCACGGGGAGAGCGCCGACTCCGAGCGCGCCGAGGCGATCCTGGCGCTGGGGGCGCGTTACGCCACGGTGGTGGTGGATATGCGCGCGGTCTTTGTTGGACACCCCGAGTATCTCCACACCGAGGGGGCAAGCGCCGGCCTCCCGAACGATGCGGGCCACACGGCCTACGCCGAGGCGATCGCCGCGGCGATCGGAGAAGCGGCGGCCACGGCCACCCCGCTCCCGCCCCTGCCCGCAGGACGGCTTTACCCGTTTTGAGGCGTGATAAAAACACGGCATATCTCAAAAGATATGCCGTGTTTTTTTGTTGCTGGCAGCGGACAAGAGGCGTGGGGTGACGGAGACGGGTGCGGGCGCGTGCTGAGCGAAAAAGGATGGCGGTGGCGCCGTTTTTCATTTTTTGTAAAGGAAACTTGTCGGAAAAGGTGGGGAAGGGGTCAAAAAGTGCGGGGGCAGGCGCGGAGGGGGCGGAGGCAAAGCGGAGTGGGGGACGGGAGGGGAGATACACGCCAAGGCGTGATGAGATACAAGGGCGGGCGCCCTTGATGATATACCGCCCGATAGGCGGATGATATACACCGCGCGAGGGCGCGGTGATGGGGGTGATGAGATGCACGCGGGGGTGTGATGTGATACAAGGGCGGGGCGCCCTTGATGATATACACGCTGACGCGTGATGATATACCGCCTGAGGCGGATGATATACACCGCGCGAGGCGCGGCGATGGGAGACCCCTCTCAGTCGCGTACCGCCCGAGCTCCCCCGAGGGGAAGCCCTTCGGAAAGCCAGCTTCACTTTTGTTTCCATTCGTCTAATATCGGCCTCGCCCTTGGGGAGAGGTGGCGGCGCAGCCAAAGGAGAGGGCGATGGGTGGCGGTGAGATGCACGCTGACGCGTGATGATATACCGCCTGAGGCGGATGATATACACCGCGCGAAGCGCGGTGATGGAGGGAACAGGGGGCGTCGGGAGCGGAGGCGCGCGGGGCGCGGCGTAGCCGACGGAGAGGGCGCGGTGATGGGGGGCGCGAAGATAAAAGGAGGGAGCATAAAAAAACGCCGTGCTTTTGCGTGATGTTCTTAGCGGAGAATTTGAAAATCTACTAAATGCGAGCATCGCATTTGACTAGTCAAATGCCAATATGGGCTAAGCCCAACCCAAATACGTGAACCCAAAGCTCATACTTCGCTTCGGCTCAGATGTTGTGTATGCCGCGGCAAAATTCGCTGTCTTGAATGTTCCGTCACACTTTGCGACATTGACATTGATAGAGAATGTTCCATCCTCCGCCAGTTCGCCAGATTCAG
>JAFQWT010000230.1 GCA_017407375.1 Clostridia bacterium | reverse complement strand
TTTGTTTTCTTCCCTGATTTCCTCCTAAACGCGGGGCGCGGCCGTTCTTTTCGGCCGCGCCCGCGCATAAGATGGGGTAAGGATCAGCGGCTGCCGATCTCGGTGCGGCAATGCTTGCAGATCTTTTTTCCCTGGTACTCGACAAGGTCGTCCCCGCCACCGCAGAAAACGCAAAGCGGCAGGTACTTCGACAGCACGATGCGCCCCTCGTCCACAAAGATCTCAAAGGAGTCGCCGTCCTCAATGTCCATGCTGCGGCGCATCTCCATGGGAATGACCACACGGCCAAGCTCGTCGATCCTACGTACCATTCCTGTACTTTTCATTTGGATGATCTCCTTTCGGCAGGTGCCGTTGATTTTGAAAAACACCGTCGTTCAAGACACTGACATTCTATCACAGAGAGCGACAAAAGTCAATATGAAATTCCATTTTTTTACTATTTGGGGCAAATTTAACGAGAGGAGAG
Organism: Clostridia bacterium; assembly: GCA_017407375.1. Classification (GTDB taxonomy): domain Bacteria; phylum Bacillota; class Clostridia; order Oscillospirales; family CAG-272; genus UBA1740. The sequence goes on along the minus strand of JAFQWT010000230.1, from coordinate 9,853 downwards.
AGGCATGAGGGCGGCGGCGCTTTCCCGCCTGTTTTCGCTCCTGCCGCCCGCCGTTACCGCCGCCGTCCGACGGTACGGAGCGTGCCGCACCGACTTTTTTGACACCCTTGCCGAGATCCGCCTGCGGGCCGACCGCGCCGCCTCCCTGACGGTGGGCGGCAAGAACCACCCCCTCCCCGTCACCCTGACGGCGGCGGAGCTTTCGGCCCTGCTTGTCACGCTGTGCCGCGGCTCGGTCTACGCCTACCGTGAGGAGCTGTGCGAGGGCTACCTTGACCTTGGCGGCGGCGTGCGCGTGGGTGCCTGCGGCCGCGCCGTCCTCACGGGCGGGCGCGTGACGGGGGTCAGCGACGTCACCTCGCTCGTCTTCCGCATCCCCTCGGCCATGGAGGGCGTGGGGGAGGAGGCCTACCGCCTCTTCTGCCGCGAGGGGGGCGGCATGCTGATCTACTCGCCCCCGGGGGTCGGCAAGACCACCCTTTTGCGTGACCTTTGCCGCCTCCTCTCCACGGGGCGGGAGGCGCGCCGCGTGGCCATTGTGGACACGCGCGGGGAGCTCGGGGTGGGGTACGGGCGCGGCGCGCTCGTCGATATCCTCGTCGGCTATCCGAAGGCCGTGGGCATCGAGCTTGCCGTCCGCACCCTCTCGCCCGAGGTCGTGGCGGTGGATGAGATCGGCTCCCGTCGGGAGGCGGAGGCCATCCTCGGTGTGGCCGCGGCGGGGGTGCCGCTGGTGGCCACCGCCCACGCCGCCACACTTTCTGAGCTTACCCGCCGCGGCGGCATCGCCCCCCTTTGCCGTGCGGGGGTGTTCCGCACCGCCGTCCGCCTTTTCCGTCACGGGGAAGGGGTGGGCGTATCGTCGGAAATCATAACATAGGGAAAGTAATCTTTACAAATCAACTGCTAAGGAGAAAGACTATGCTTATCAAGCTCATCGGCGCCCTGACCGTGGTGCTCTCGGCGGTGGCGACCTCGCTCGGCCTTTGCCGCCTCTTTTCGGAGAGGATCCGCCAGCTGGAGGGGTTTTTGAAGCTCCTGCGCCACACGCGGGAGCGCATTGCCTGCTTCCACACCCCAACGCCCGAGATCTTTGCCTCCTTCCAAAACGCGGCGCTGCTTTCGGCGGGATTTCTCGGGCCGCTTTGTGAGCACGGCTTTGCGGAGGCGCTCCGTGCCGCGCGCGGGCGGCTCCTGCTTGACGAGGAGGAGTTAGAGCCCCTTCTTTCGTTTGCCGAGGCGCTGGGCGGCGGCTTTTCGGAGGAGGAGACCGCCCGCTGCGACCTGGCCATTGCCGCCCTGGAGCGCGCCCTTGCCGAACGGCGTGAGGGGCTGCCGCGGATGGCAAAGCTCTGCCGCACGCTTTTTTTGGGGGCGGGGCTTATGCTGGTCATCGTACTGATATAAAAGGAGAGAACTCCACGGAGGAAAAGAAAGCTTTGGATATTTCATTGATACTTAAGGTGGTCGGTGTCGGGATGATCGTCACCGTCTCCTGCCAGATCCTTTCACGGGCGGGGCGAGACGAGCAGTCCATGCTCGTCTCGCTCTCGGGCATCGTCCTCGTGCTTCTCCTTCTTATGGGGGAGATCGGCAAGCTGTACGACGCCATCCGCGGCGTTTTTGGCTTCTGATGCTCCGCCTTTTCGGGCTGGCGGTCCTCTCGGCGGTGCTGCTCTACCTTTTGCGTGAGGCAGGCGGGCGCCTTTTGCCCCTCGGGGCGGTGGCGGCGGGGATCGCCCTCCTCCTTTTCGGGGTATCGCGATACGGGGAGATCGTCTCGCTCCTTTCCTCGCTGGGCGCGGGCTCGGAGGTGGCGGCCTCGGCCCTCTCGCTCTCGCTCCGTGCGGTGGGGCTTGCCTCGGTCACCGAGGTGACGGCGGGCCTCTGCCGCGACCTTGGCGAGGGCGGCCTTGCCACACGGGTCGAGTGGTGCGGCCGTGCCGAGATCCTCTTTGTGAGTCTGCCGACCCTTTCCTCCCTCCTTTCGCTTGCGGCGGAGTACCTCGCATGAAGCGCCTGCTTCCCCTGTTTCTTATCCTGCTTCTCTCCCTCCTTTTCCCGCTGACGGCCGCGGCCAAAACGCCCGAGGAGCTGCTCTCCACGCTCATCTCGTCGCTTCCCTCGGCCTCGCGTGAGGTCCTCCCGCCCGACCCCACCGATGCCGCCGCCCTTGGCGAGACCCTTGGGGTGCGCCACCTCTTTGAGGTGGCCCTTGCCTCGCTCACGGATACCCTCCCCTCCCTTGTTAGCGGGCTCGGCACGCTTCTTGGCCTTGTCCTCTTTTTTGCCCTGCTCAGCGTCCTTCGGACGGGTCTTGGCGAGGGCACCGCCCGCGCGGCGGAGGTGGCGCTGGGCATCGCCCTGGTGCTGACGGCCTACGCCCGCTTTGGTGAGACCTTTCTCCGCGCCTCCCGCTTCCTTTCCGACCTTGCCGCCCTCGCAACGGCGGCGGCCCCCGTGATGGGCGCCCTTTACCTTGCGGGGGGCAACACCGCCGCCGCGCTTTCGGGCAGTGGGGCCATGGCCGCCCTCTCGCTCCTTCTCGAGACCCTGACGGGGAGCGCCCTTCTCCCCCTTCTGCGCGCCATGCTCGGATTTCTCCTCGTCAGCGCCATCGGGGAGGTGAAGACCGAGGGGCTTCTTACCACGCTCCGAAGCGTGTACGCCACCGTCCTTGGCTTTTTCACCACCCTCTCGGCGGCGGCGCTGGCGCTTGGCAACGTCCTGGGGGCGGCGCGCGATACCCTCGGCATGCGCTCGCTCCGCTTTGCCGTTGGCAGTATGCTCCCCATGGTGGGGGGCGCCGTGTCGGGGAGCTTTTCCACGCTGGCGGCGGGGCTGTCGCTCATCCGTGCCACGGCGGGCATCGGCCTTGTCGCGGCGATCCTGCTGACCCTGCTTCCCCTCCTTGTCGAGGTGCTCCTTGACCGCCTTTGCCTTTCGCTCCTTGCCTCCTTTGCGGGGCTTGTCGGCGCCCCCGCCGCCCAGCGGCTCCTGCGCGCCTTCCGCACGCTGTTTGACCTTGTGCTGGCGGCGGTCGCCTTTTCCTCCATGCTCTTTATCCTCATCGCGGCGCTCTTTGCCAAGTGCGTGCCCGCCATCGCTTAGGAGGTGGCTATGCAGGACTATCTCTCCACCCTCCTTCTCGTCTCCGCCATCACGGCCCTGCTCTCGGCTCTCCCCTCGGAGGGGGGCGCCAAGCGGGCGGTGTCCTTTGCCCTCTCGCTGGCCGTCCTTTCCGCCGTGGTCCTGCCCCTCCCCGCGCTCCTTTCGGGGAGCCGCGAGGGGCTTTCGGAGATCCTTGACTCGCTCTCGGGTGAGGCGGAGGAGGGGAGCGACTGGCTGGAGGCCGAGACGCTCCTTGCCACCGCGGAGGGGCTAAAGAGCTACCTCTGCGAGGAGTTCGGCCTCCGCCCCGCGGAGGTCGCGGTGGCGGTGGAGGGCGACCTTATCGACAATACCGTGATCCTACGCCGCGTGACGCTCTCGCTCACGGGGCGCGCGGCCGCCGCGGACGTCCCCCGTCTTGTCCGCACGGTGGAGGCCGAAACGGGGGCTGACTGTGAGGTGATCTATCCTGAAGAGCGTTGACGCGATCCTTCGCTACTTTAAAAACATGAAGGGCAAGCAGACCGCCCTTGTGCTGTTCTTCCTTGGCGTTCTTCTCCTCGTCTTCGGGAGCTTTTCCCCCGAGGAGACGGCGGGGGCCTCGGCCGAGGATACCGAGGCCTACCGCGCCGCCCTGACCGCCGAGGTCACCGCCCTTTGCCGTGAGGTGCGGGGTGCGGGCGAATGCACCGTCCTTCTCACGCTGGAGGCGGGGGAGAGCCGCGTGTATGCCGAGGGTGCCTCGGGCGGGGTGCTGACCGCAGGGGGCGAGGGGGTGCTGATCGAGTGCCGCCCGCCCCGCGTGCTTGGGGTCGCCGTGGTGTGTGAGGGCGGCGGTGACCCCGCCGTGCGGGAGGAGCTTGCCTCGCTCCTCTCGGCCTCTCTGGGGGTCGGCGCGCATAAGGTGCGCATCACGGCAAAAAAGTGAGCGGGGAAGGCATACCGCCCACCATCGCCACATATACATGGTAACACAGTAGAAAGAATTTAGCTGGAGGTAAAGACATGGCAAAAATCAGTTTTAAGAGCAAGATCCTTTCAAGGGCAGGAAAGCGCGGTCTCGTCATTTTCTGTGCCGTGCTTCTCATCGGGGTGGCGGTCTATCTCAACTATCACTGGTTCTACGGTGATGAGGGCCCGACCTACGGGGACGGCAACATGGTGGACGGCGGCGCGGGAGACGGGGACGGCACCGTAAACGTCTCGACCTACTTCTCGGCCACGCAGCTGGCCCGCAAGGAGGCCCGTGACGAGGCGCTGGAGGTCCTGCAGGGGGTCCTTGAGAACGAGGAGGCCGTGGAGGCCACCAAGCAGGAGGCCATGGCCAAGATGAGCCGCATCGCCGAGGACATCCAGAACGAGGCGACGGTGGAAAGTCTTGTCAAGGCCAAGGGCTTTGAGAACTGCGTGGCGGTCATCAGCGGGGAAAAGATCAACGTCATCGTCTCCTCGCCCGAGGAGCTGGTCGCCTCGCAGGTCGCGCAGATCAACGAGATCGTGTATGAGACCACGGGGATCCTGCCCGTCAACGTGAAGATCATGCAAAAGTAAAGAAAAAAACGCGCCACGGCGCGTTTTTTCTTTCCCTCGGTTGACTTTTCCCAAAAGGTGTGCTATAATACCATATCATTTTGTTATTAAATCTATACTTTATATACGGAGGACACGAACATGAAGCTGAAGGTTGGTATCGTTGGCGCCACGGGTATGGTGGGCCAGCGCTTTATCACGCTGCTTGCCGACCACCCCTATTTTGAGATCGCCGCGCTCATCGCCAGCGGCCGCAGTGCGGGCAAGACCTATGAGGAGGCCGTGGGTGACCGCTGGAAGCTGGAGGCCCCGATGCCCGAGTGCGTCAAGGACATGGTGGTCCTCGACTCCGCCAATGTTGACGCCATTGCCGACAGCGTGGATTTCGTCTTCTGCGCCGTCAATATGCCGAAGAGTGAGGTCGTGGCCCTTGAGGAGCGCCTTGCCCGTGCGGAGCTGCCCGTCGTTTCCAATAACTCCGCCAACCGCTGGACGCCCGACGTGCCGATGATCATTCCCGAGATCAACGACAGCCACCTCGAGGTCATCGCCGCGCAGAAGGCGCGCCTTGGCACCCGTGCGGGCTTTATCGCTGTTAAGCCCAACTGCTCGATCCAGAGCTACGTGCCCGCCATCACGCCCCTTCTGAAGTATGAGCCCACGCGCATCGTCGCCACCACCTACCAGGCGATCAGCGGTGCGGGCAAGACCTTCCGTGAGTGGCCCGAGATGGTCGGCAACGTCATCCCCTACATCGGGGGTGAGGAGGAGAAGAGTGAGCAGGAGCCCCTCCGCATCTGGGGTAAGGTCGAGGGTGGCGTGATCGTCAAGGCCAAGGCCCCCGTCATCACCACCCAGTGCATCCGCGTTCCCGTCATTGACGGGCACATGGCCGCCGTGTTTGTGGAGTTTGCCAAAAAGCCCGCAAAGGAGGAGATCCTTGAGGCGTGGCGCAGCTTCCGCGGTAAGCCCCAGGAGCTCGGTCTCCCCTCGGCTCCCGCGCAGTTCCTCACCTACTTTGAGGAGGACAACCGCCCCCAGACCGCCCTTGACCGTGATATCTACGGTGGCATGGGCGTGGCGCTCGGGCGTCTGCGCGAGGACTTTATGTTCGACTATAAGTTCGTCGGCCTTTCGCACAACACCCTCCGCGGTGCCGCGGGCGGCGCGCTCCTGAATGCCGAGCTTCTCTATCGCCTCGGCTACATCAGCGCGAAATAAGGAGCCGCGCCATGTCACACGAGATCATCGATTTTCACACCCACCCTTGGATACGGCCCGAGGACGACATCTGCAATTATCGTGATCTGCCTGCCGAGGGAGCCACCGCGACCTTCCGCCGTGACCTTGAGCGCTGCGGCATCACCCGCGCCGCAGGGTCGGTCATTCCTATGGGAATGAACCAAACGCCCGAGGAGCAGCTTTGCCAGCTCCGTCTTTCGAACGACTATGCCCTCACCGTCCGTGAAGAGGTTGGGGACTTCTACATCCCCGGCATGATGATCCACCCCGCCTTTGTGCGCGAGTCCTGCGAGGAGATCGAGCGGATGCACAAGGCAGGCGTACGGCTCGTCGGTGAGCTCGTGCCCTATTTGTGCGGCTGGGGACAGATCGGCTACGTCCATGAGGGAATGGACGAGATCCTTGCCCTCATTGGGGAGTATGGCATGGTGGTGAGCTTCCATTCCATGGGCGCCCGCGAGGACGAATACGCGATGGTCAAAAACCACCCCGGCGTTGTTTTCGTTGCCGCTCACCCCGGAGAAAAGCCCTCCTATCTGCGCCACCTCGAGTGGCTCCGGGAGCTGCCGAACTATCACCTTGACCTCTCGGGCACCGGCCTTTTCCGTTACGGAATGCTGGCCCACGGCGTCGCCACCGTCGGCGCGGAGCGCTTCCTCTTCGGGAGCGATTACCCCGTCTGCTCCCCCGGCATGAACGTTGGCGGTGTTATGTATGAGGAGATCACCGACCGCGAGCGTGAATTGATCCTTGCGGGCAACGCCCGCCGTCTGCTCGGTCTTTAAGCAAAAAGGAGATGCAAACGCATCTCCTTTTTTGCTTTTTGAGCCATCAAGGGGGGGAGGGGGGCGGCGTGGTCGGCCCGTCCTCTTGCTTTTTTCGGCAAAATGTGATATGCTTAACATGGAATACCACAGGGCACCGCGTGCCCTTTAGGGAAAAGGAGGAGATCGTATGAAGCGGATGCGTTTTATGTTTCTTCTGTTGACCGTTGCTTGCGCAGCCCTTCTTCTTTCGGCCTGTGGCCTTGTCGGCGGTGGGCTTATCGGCGGTGGGGAGGATACCACCGCGGCGGTGACGACCACGGTGACGACCGCCTGTACCGACCACCGCTGGGGCGAGGGGACCGTGTATGAGCCCACCTGCACCTCCTCGGGCGAGACCGTCTATTACTGCTTGGTCTGCGGTGAAAGGAGGAGCGAGCCGATCCCGAGCACGGGGCACACCTTCTCGGCCGAGTGGTCCTCGGACGACGATGAGCATTGGCATGACGCCTCCTGCGGCTGTATGCTTGAGCGGAGCGAGAGGGGGATGCACACCTGGGACGAGGGCCGCGTGACAACTCCCCCGACCTGCGCCGAGCGCGGCGTTTACACCTACACCTGCACCGTCTGCGCCAGTACCCGCCCCGCGCCGATCGAGTGCCTGCCGCACACCTATTCCGAGGGTTGGGTAGCGGATGACGACGGGCATTACCGCGCGATGGCCTGCGGCTGCCCCTATTACAAGGGAGAGAGGTATAGCCACGAGTGGGACGAGGGGACGGTGACCACCCCCTCGACCTGCACCGAGCGCGGGGTCATCACCAAGACCTGTACCGTTTGCGGGGCCACCTGGGAAAGAGCCGCCCCGCTTGCCGACCACACCTATGCCACGGAGTGGATGTCGGATGCCGGCTATCACTGGCACGAGGCCATCTGCGGGTGCGAGGGCAAGCGGACGCTCCGACAAACGCATACGTGGGATGCGGGAACCGTCACCACGCCTCCCACCTGCACCGTGGCGGGCGTGCGTACCTACGTCTGCACCGAATGCCTGCGTGAGAAGACCGTGACGATCTCCCCAACGAGGAAGCATATCTATGAGGAGAGCGTGATAGCGCCGACCTGCACGGCCGAGGGCTACACCCTCCACGACTGCACCACGTGCGATGCGAGCTATAAGGACACCTATACGGAAAAGCTCTCGCACACGTATGAGGCTGCCGTCACAGCGCCGACCTGCACGGCAAGGGGCTACACCAAGCACACCTGCACCGCCTGCGGCGCAAGCTACAAGGATACGTATACCGCCATCCTCCCGCATACGTACAAGGCCGAGGTCATCCCGTCTGCCTGCGAGGCGGAGGGCTACACGACTCACGTCTGCACGTCGTGCGGTGACCATTACGAGGACACCTATACCGAGGCGCTCGGGCATGACTATCAGAAGACCGTCACATTGCCCACCTGCACCGGATGGGGCTATGACAGCTACGTTTGCCTCCGTTGCGAAGACCGAAAAACAAATAACTATCAAAGTCCTTTTCCCCATAGGTATACGAATGGCTTCTGTACGGGGTGCGGCCTGAACGAATACAGCATGGGCCTTGCCTATACCGTAAGTGAGGACGGCACCTATTGCACGATCAGCGGCATCGGCACGTGCGAGGACACCGCCCTTACCCTCCCCCATACGCACAACGGGCTCCCGGTGCGGGGGATCGCCCCCTCGGCCTTCCTCGGAAACACCGTCATCACCTCGGTCACCTTCCTCAAGGGGGATGGGGTGCAGGCGGTTGGCGCCTCCGCCTTCCGCGGCTGTACGGCGCTTGGCGAGATCGCTCTGCCTGTCGGTCTCAAAACGGTCGGCGATGCCGCCTTTGCGGACTGCCCGACCCTCAAGAAGGTCACCCTTCCCGACGGCATCACGGCGCTGGGGGACGCGGTCTTTGAAAACTGCACAAAGCTTTGGGAGATAGCGATCCCCGATAGCGTGACGAGCATCGGCGCCTCACTGCTCCGCGGATGCAGCGACCTGAGACGGCTGTCGGTCCCGTATATCGGGGCTATCCCCGCCGATACCGAGAATACGCACATCGGCTACTTCTTTGGAGGCGCCGATCATACCGAGAACGGGGCCGTGCTCCCGAGAAACCTTGGAGACGTGTACCTGACGGGCGGCAGCTTCCTTGCCGATCACGCCTTCTATGGGTGCCAAGATCTCACCACGGTCAAGCTCCCCACAACTCTTGAGAGCATCGGCAGCTCGGTGTTCTCGGGGTGCGGGGCCCTGATGAGTCTCACCGTCCCGTATATCGGCGCCTGCCTCGACGATACCGAGAATACCCACATCGGCTACTTCTTTGGCGCCGCCGATCATACCGAGAACGGAGCCGCGCTCCCACGGTCGCTTTACAGCGTGACCCTCAGGGGCGGCAGCTTCCTTGCCGATCACGCCTTCTTTGGCTGTGAGCGCATCAAAAGGATCAGTCTACCGCAGGACCTGGCGTCGATCGGGACCTGGGTATTTCACGGCTGCTCGTTGCTTGAAAGTATTTCGATCGATTCCCGAAACCCCGTCTACCACGTTTCCGGCGACTGCCTGATCGAAACGGCAACCAAGACACTCATCGTGGGGTGCGCCGGCAGCGTGATCCCGGGCGACGGAAGCGTCACGGCGATCGGCGATTATGCCTTCTACGGCTGCACCGGCCTTACCTCGATCGTGATCCCCGCGGAGGTCGACTGGATCGGGATCTACGCCTTCACGGGCTGTACCTCGCTCACCTCTGCCGTCTTTGAGAATACGGTGGACTGGTTCCTCGCAAGGACCTACGAGCTTGCGATCAAGCGTGAGAGAATGCTCGGCGGTGACGAATACCTCGATGGCGAAAGCTACGTCGCCCAAAAGCTTACCTCGTTCAGTGACGACCGATATTGGTACGTGACCTACGAGCCGTACCAAGGCGTATCGTAAAAGAAAAAAGGAGATGCAAACGCATCTCCTTTTTTTGCTCCGCGGCGGACACAAATGAAAAAATCCAAGTCGTTTGACTTGGATTTTTTTGGAGCGGATTACGGGGCTCGAACCCGCCACCTCCACCTTGGCAAGGTGGCGCTCTACCAAATGAGCTAAATCCGCATAGCGACCTTGGTCGCTGGTGCCTCCGGTCGGAATCGAACCAACGACACGAGGATTTTCAGTCCTC
>JAFQWT010000229.1 GCA_017407375.1 Clostridia bacterium | reverse complement strand
ATGTGGTGGGTGAAGATGGGGGAGTCCTCCCGCCCCGCCGTCAGGTCGTCAAGAAGGCGCTCGTATACCTCGCCCATCAGGGGCTCGACAGCGGCGGCCGCCGCGGCGCTCTCGTCGGCCCGATAGATCCGCTCATAGTTTTCTCGCTTGGCCTCGGCCAAGGCAGAGAAGTGCTCCTTGTCCAGGCGGATCGCGCCGTGCCCGTAGCTGCATTCGAGGATATTGACGATGAGGTTATGGATGATCTCGGCATTGTACCGCCCGATCGCGGTGGCGCGGAATTCCCCCTCCCCGACCCCGCCCGCACGGGCGGCGTCCTGGCGGTCCTTGCCAAGGTAGGCAATGATGTCCGAGATGCGGACCACGCACCCCTCCAGTGTTGAGGGGCGCAGCTTTTTGAGGGCGGACGCATCAAGGCACGCCGCCTCCAGCATGGCATCAAGCTCCGCAAAGCCCGAGAGGGGATGCGGACGGTATTCGTTCTCCTCCTCCTCGCCGTTGTGGCCCGCGATACCCGCAAGGGTCTCCAGCGTAAGGTTGTAGGGAAAGATCTCGTCAAGGACGCGCACCGAGTGTACGTTGTGGGCAAAATGCCGCCCCGCATGGGAGAAGTAAAGACGGTCAAGGATCGCCTCGCCCGCATGGCCAAAGGGGGTATGCCCGATGTCATGCCCAAGGGCAATGGCCTCTACAAGGTCAAGGTTCAGCCCCAGCGCCCCGCCGATCGTACGGGCGATCCGCGAGACCAGCTGTACGTGGAGCGCGCGCCGCGTGAGGTCGTCGTTCCGATAGAGCGAAAAGGCCTGCGTTTTGTCGGCGTAGCGGCTGTAAAAGGGACAGTGAAGGATCGTGTCCACGTCGCGGGCAAACGGCGCCCGCCAAACGTCAGCGCGGCTCCCCCCGTCCTCATGACGGCGGTGGGCCTCCCCGTCACGCGTTGCGTGGGGCGAGAGGGGACGGCGCGCGATGTCCGCGCGGAGCTTCTCCTCAATGTCCTTGGATAGATGTTCGTAATGCAGCATGGTGGCTCCTTTGAAGGGCGATACTTTATTTTACCATAGATCCGCGCTCTCCGCAAGGGGGCAAAAAAAGGGTCGGCATTGCCGACCCTTGCTTTACTTCTTAAATCTCAAAAAATGCTCCTTCACCGCGGCAAAGGAGCTGTCACTGATGACGTGCTCAATGCGGCAGGCATCCTCGGTGGCGGTCTCCTCATCCACGCCAAGGGCCATCAGCATCCCCGTCAGCACGGTGTGCCGCTCGTACAGCTGCTCGGCAAACGCTTCTCCCTTGGGGGTCATACGGATGTATCCCTCGGGATCGATCATGATGTGCTCACTGTTCTTCAAAAGACCAATGGCGCGGCTCACGGAGGGCTTGGTATAACCAAGGTAGGCGCCCACGTCAATGGCGCGGATCTTCTCGTTCCTCTGAAGCAAAACGTAGATCGCCTCAAGATACATCTGTCCCGATTCGTGCAGGGCCATGGGAGCTCCTCCTTCCGAGTTTTTATCCATTATATCATATCCGCCCGCCTTTTTCAAGCCGAAAGCCGAAAAATAACGCTATTTTCTGCGATATTCCCCCTCTTGTTTGGTGAATTTGCTCCTTCTTCCTCCAAAAAACGTCCGTCGTTTTTGTAAAAGCATACAAAATTGCAAAAAGACCGCGAAACCTGTTGACAAGACGGTGGGAAGGGAGTATAATAGTTACGGTTAGCGGTTGCTAACCGATGAAAAACCGCCCCGCCATGGGGGAAAGGAGCTTATGATGACCTTACAGCAGGCCGAGGTTGGCGTGGAGTACACCATAAGCGCCATCAATACCCACGATGAGGAGCTGAATGCGTTCCTTTTTTCGCTGGGCTGCTATAGCGGTGAGACCATCACGGTGGTGCGCCGCAGGAAAAGCGGCTGCGTGGTGGCGATCAAGGACGCAAGATACAATATTGACGATCAGCTTGCCGAAGCGATCCAGATCTGAGTTGGCGGCGGGGGCACCCGCCCCGCGGCGGCTTTGCAAGCCGATTATTTTTTGCCCCATCGGTTAGCAATTGCTAACCACTGTGCGATGTTATTATTACCCACCATGGATACCAAAACAGGAGGACAGCATGAGAATTGCCTTGGCAGGGAACCCGAACTCGGGGAAGACCACGATGTTCAACGCGCTGACGGGCCGCAGCGAAAAGGTCGGCAACTGGGCAGGCGTTACCGTGGAAAAAAAGGAGCATCCCATCAAGGAGCGGTACGCGGGGAGATCTCCCGTGATCGCCGTTGACCTTCCGGGGGCCTACTCCATGTCTCCCTTCACGAGTGAAGAGAGCATCACAAGCTCCTACGTTAAAAGGGAAGCGCCCGATGCCATCATCAACATTGTGGATGCGACCAACCTCAGCCGCAGTCTTTTCTTTACAACGCAGCTGCTTGAGCTGGGGATCCCCGTGGTCGTTGCTCTCAATAAGAGCGACCTGAACGCCAAAAAGGAAACGAGGATCGACGTTAAGCTCCTCTCGGAGCGTTTGGGCTGTCCCGTCGTTTCCACCGTCTCCACCTCGGCCGACGGGCTGAAGGCCGTTGTGGAGGCCGCCACTCAGCGCGTTGGCGCCGTGCAGACCGTGCCTTACGTGCAGGGGGAGCTTGACCTTGCGGACAAGGCCGCCGTTGAGGCAGCCGACCGCCGCCGCTTTGCCTTTGTCAACGACATCGTCAAGGCGGTCGAGAGCCGCAAGGTGCTGACCAGGGATGAGACCGTTGGCGACAAGATCGATGAGGTCCTGACCAACAAGTGGCT
>JAFQWT010000228.1 GCA_017407375.1 Clostridia bacterium | reverse complement strand
GGGGTGACGATCGATGCGATCACCTCGATCCACTACTTTGAATTTGACGATTCCTTCCGTGACGACCCTGAGGCGCACGAGCCGTGGGAGCTTGTCTACGTGGACCGCGGCGAATGCGGTGTGGTGGCCGACGGCCGCACCTTTGCCTGCACCAGGGCGAGCTTTACTTCCACAAGCCGAACGAGGTACATATGCTGGAGGTCGTGAAGGGGATCGCCCCCAACATCTTCATCATCACCTTCACCTCGCGCTCCCCCGCCATGCGCTACTTTGAGGGGCGGCGCCTGACCGCCTCCATGGCGGTGAAGCAGCACGTCTCGGCCATTCTCCACGAGGCGACCGAGACCTTTGAGTTGACCTTCAACAACCCGAGGATGCAACCCCTCCGCCTGCGCGAGGCCCCGCTCTTCGGTGGGGAGCAGACCGTCCGCCTGCGCCTTGAGCTGATGCTCATTGATATCATAAGGAGCGACGACCGCTATGCCCCGCAAGAGCCACAAAGGATGTACTTTACGAAGGATGTCGTGACCGACCCCCTGGCCCTTCGCATGATCGCCTATATGGAGGACCACCTCCACTCGCGCTTTACGATGGAGGAGATGGCGCGCGCCCTCTCGTTCGGAAAGGCCTACCTCTCGCGTTATTTCTCGCGGGTGTGCGGCTATTCGGTCATTGATTACTTTGCCATGATGAAGATAGGTGAGGCCAAGCGCCTCATCCGTGAGACCGACAAGAACTTTGGCGAGATCTCCGAGCTTTTGGCCTTCTCCAACCCCCATTACTTCTCTGCCACCTTCAAAAAGCACACGGGCATGACGCCCACGCAATACAAAAGATCCTCCTGGATCGTATGAGGTAACCGCTATGAAGCTTGCACTGACCCATGCTAACCTTGTGATGTCCGACCACATCGTCCGTGACGCCACCCTTATCCTTGAGGACGGGCACATCGCCGACCTTGGCAAGGACCTCCCGACCGACGGCTGCACCGTTGAGGACCTGGAGGGCGCGTACGTCGGCCCCGGGCTGATCGATATCCACACGCATGCCGACGGCGAGGTCTTCTTTACCGAGGACCCCTACCGCGCCGCCGCCACGCTCCTTGACCACGGCGTGACCGACGTGATGCCCGCGCTCTACTTCAGCGCGACCGCCGAGGAGCTGGTCGCCCAGATCGCCCTCATCCGTGAGGCGATGGAGTCGGGCCGCGCGCGCAATATCATCGGCCTTTACATGGAGGCCCCCTACCTGAACCCCGCTTACGGCTGCAACCGTGAGAACAACCCCTGGCGCGACCCCGTGGCCCGTGAGCGCTTTGCCCCCGTGGTGGACGCCGCCTACGACATTGCCCGCGTTTGGTGCGTGGCGCCCGAGCGTGAGGGGATCTTGGATTTTGTCCGTTACGTAAAGGAAAAGAACCCCGCGGCGGTCTTCTCGGTGGCGCACAGCGAGGCCGAGCCCACCGACATTGAGCGCCTGATGCCCTACGGTCTGCGTCTGGCCACCCACCACACCAACGCCACGGGCACGCTCCACCGCTACCCCGAGTGCCGCAGTGCCTGCGTTGACGAGACGGCGCTTTACAACCACGAGATCTACACCGAGCTGATCTGCGACAAGGTGGGCATCCACGTGGACCCGTATATGCTCCGCCTTATCAAGAAGATCAAGGGGGATGACCGCATCATCCTCATTGCCGATGCGTTTGTTGAGCATGGGCCGATCCCCGACGGTGACCTCTACCGTGGCGCTGACGACATTAACTTTGACTTTTCCGGCGAGATCGCGGGGAGCAAGATGATCCTTGACGGTCCCTGCCGCAACATGATGACGCACACGGGCGCCTCGCTTTGCCAGGTGTTCAAGTACGCATCGGAGAACCCCGCCACCCTCCTCGGCCTTACCGACCGCGGCCGCCTGGCGAAGGGCAACGTTGCCAACCTCCTGGTCGTTGACCCCGAGTTCAACATCCAGCGCGTCTACCACGGCGGTGAGCGCATAAGATAAGTACCCCTACGGGCTTTGCCCGAGCTATTATAAAAAAAGGAGAAAAAGAAATGAAAGACATCATCTTCGATCCCCCCACGACCTTTGACTTTAAGTGCGCGGAGTACGTGCCCTTTAAGGACAGAGAGGT
>JAFQWT010000227.1 GCA_017407375.1 Clostridia bacterium | reverse complement strand
CATCTCGATCAGCTTCGGTCTTCCTGTGCTTACGGCCTACGGTACATCCGAGGGGGCCCCCACCGCCGAGCTGAGTGCCAAGCTGCCCGAAGTTTTTTGAGAACTTTGCCACATATTCTCTCCGACACTCTTGATTTCGGTAAAAAATTATGCTATATTATTCTGTGTGAGCAAAAAACCGAATGTAAAAGGAGAGAAAACATGGCACTTGTTACCACAAAGGAAATGTTCAAGAAGGCCTACGAGGGCGGCTACGCCATCGGCGCCTTCAACATTAACAATATGGAGATCATCCAGGCGATCACCGAGGCCGCGGAGGAGGCCAAGTCCCCCGTGATCCTGCAGGTCTCTGCCGGCGCGCGCAAGTACGCAAAGCACGAGTACCTCATTGCCCTGGCCGCCGCCGCCGTGAAGGACAGCGGCATCGACCTTGCCCTTCACCTTGACCACGGCGTGGACTTTGAGATCTGCAAATCCTGCATTGACGGTGGCTTTACCTCGGTCATGATCGACGGCTCCCACCATTCCTTCGAGGACAACATCGCCCTGACAAAGAAGGTGGTGGAGTACGCCCACGCCCACGGCGTTGTGGTCGAGGGTGAGCTTGGCGTTCTTGCTGGTGTTGAGGACGAGGTCAGCGCGGAGTGCTCCTCCTATACCCGCCCCGAGGAGGTCGAGGAGTTTGTGTCCCGCACGGGTGTTGACTCGCTGGCCATCTCGATCGGTACCTCCCACGGTGCCTACAAGTTCACGCCTGCCCAGTGCACGCGGAACGAGGAGGGCATCCTGGTCCCGCCGCCCCTCCGCTTTGATATCCTTGCCGAGATCGAAAAGCGCCTGCCTCTCTTCCCCATCGTCCTCCACGGTGCCTCCTCGGTGCCCCAGGACTTTGTGAAGGAGATCAACGCCCTCGGCGGTAAGATGCCCGATGCCGTCGGCATTCCCGAGTCCCAGCTGCGTGAGGCCGCCAAGATGGCTGTCTGCAAGATCAACATTGACTCGGATATCCGCCTGGCGATGACCGCCGGGATCCGCCGCGTGATGAGCGAGCAGCCCGACGTGTTCGACCCCCGCACCTATCTCTCGGTCGCGCGTACCGAGGTCAAGAAGATGGTCACCCACAAGATCGTCAACGTCCTCGGCTCTGCCGGCACCCTTTGATAAAAAAGCCCGCCTCCCCGGCGGGCTTTTTTACGTCTATTTCCTGGAGGCGGCTCATAGAATGATAGCGATAGAACACACAAGGAAAGAGGTCGTCTATGAACCGTTACGCACCCGAAGGAACCCTGATCACCACCCCCGAAAACACCCAAGCTGTCTCCTCGCCCGAGGGCCTTGCCGAGGCGCTGGAGAAGCAAACGATCCTTGAGGCCGTGGCCCTGATGTGCGACGGCGATTTTTCCCTGCATTTCACCCTTGGGGGGATGCCCGCCCTCATGCTGCGGGAGGAGGTGCAGTATTCCCGCCGCGGCGAGCCGACAAAGGACATTGCCGTCTTAACACGCGTGGGCCGCCCCTGCGTTTTCAAGGTCGTGGGCTTTACACGGCGGGAGGACGGGGTCACGGTGGCGTTGCTTTCGCGGCGGGCGGCCCAGGCCGAATGCATGGCAAGCTACATCGACACCCTGGAGCCGGGGGACGTGATCCCCGCCCGCGTTACGCATATGGAGCCGTTTGGCGCGTTTGTGGATATCGGGTGCGGCATCGTTTCGCTCCTTTCCATCGACTGTATCTCGGTCTCCCGCATCTCGCACCCCTCCGACCGCTTTGCCGTGGGAGACCGCCTGTATACCGTGGTGCGCCGCCGCGACGAGGAGGGGCGGATTTACGTCACCCACCGTGAGCTGCTTGGCACGTGGGAGGAGAACGCCGCCCTCTTTTCCCCCGGGGAAACCGTGATCGGCACGGTGCGGAGCGTGGAAAGCTACGGCATCTTTGTGGAGCTGCTCCCAAACCTTGCCGGCCTTGCCGAGCTGCGCGAGGGTGTGAGGGCGGGCGACACGGCGGCGGTGTACATCAAAAGCATCCTACCCGAAAAAATGAAGCTCAAGCTCATTGTGATCAGCGCCAATGCCGAGGAGCCGCGCCGCGCGCACCGCTATTTCCTCACCCCGGAGACGACCCCCCACATCGACCGTTGGGTCTATTCCCCCGAGGGCGCCGCCAAGCGGATCGAGACCGTCTTTTAATTTTCTTCCGTAGCCCTTGAAATTTCCCCTCCTTTTGGGTATAATAGAGAAAAACCTTCAAGGAGTGGGCTATGAGAGACTGCGAGACCGAGATCCGCGAGCGGGTAGCGTTTATAAAAAACCTCTTGGCCGAGGCACACGCCGACGGCATCATTTACGGCAACAGCGGCGGCAAGGACTGCACGCTGGTGGGGGCGCTTTGCAAGCTGGCCTGCGACAACACCGTGGGGGTCATCATGCCCTGCTCCTCCGGGCGGAATTACGGCTCCGACCGTGACGATGCCCTGGCCGCCGCCGCGACCTTTGGGATCGAGCAGCGCACCGTGGATCTGACGCCCGTGCGCGAGTCGCTCCTTTCCTCGCTGGAGGGCGTGACCGAGCCGAACGCGCAGGCCCTCACCAATATCGCCCCGCGGCTCCGCATGACCACGCTTTACGCCATTGCGGCCGCAGAAAACCGCATGGTAGCGGGGACGGGCAACAAGTGCGAGATCTTTATGGGCTACTTCACCAAATGGGGAGATGGCGGCTCGGACTTCAACCCGATCGCCGATCTCACGGTCGAGGAGGTCTATGCCCTTCTCTCCCATCTCGGTGCTCCCGAGAGCATCATCAAAAAGGCCCCCTCCGCCGGGCTTTACGAGGGTCAGACCGACGAGGCCGATATGGGGGTGACCTACGCCGCCGTGGCCGACTACATGGCGGGCCGCCCCGTGACCGACAAGGAGCGCGCTATCATCGAGCGCTATCACACAAGGAGCGAGCATAAGCGCCGCCTGCCGAAGACCTTCCAATAAACGAAAAACCGCCGAAAGGCGGTTTTTCTTATCGCAGGATGCGGCAACCGAGGACGGCCACCGTGATGCTCCTGTACCCCGCGCGGCGCAGGGCGCGGACCGCTGACACAAGGGTGGCGCCGCTGGCGGTCACGTCGTCAAGGAGGAGGATACGGCACCCCTTTGCCGCGCAGAGGAGGCCCAGATGAATAAGAAAATATATG
>JAFQWT010000226.1 GCA_017407375.1 Clostridia bacterium | reverse complement strand
TTTTCTTTTTCATGGCTTATTCGGTACGCAGGGCGTTCACAGGGTCCTTGCGCGCGGCGGCCGAGGCGGGAATGAGCCCCGAGATGAGCGTCAGCGTTACGCTCAGCGCAATGAGCAGCAGCGCCTGACCGAGGGGCAGGTAGGCCGTGATCGTCACGCCCGCCAGCACCTTGATAAGGAGGTTGACAAGCAGCGAGAGCGCCGCCGTGACCAAAACGCCGATAAGGCCCGAAAGGAAGCCGATGATGAAGGTCTCGGCGTTGAAGAGGTGGCGCACGTCCCGCTTGCGCCCACCCAGCGAGCGGATCACGCCGATCTCCTTGATGCGCTCCACCACCGAAACGTAGGTGAGGATGCCGATCATCACGGTGGAGACCACCAGCGAGACCGAGGTAAAGGCGATGAGGGCTGTGGAGACCACGCTGATCATCGAGTTGATAAGCTCAATAACGAGCGAGAGCGTGTCGGTATAGGTGACATCGTTGCGGTCATCGTAGGTGAGCGTCTTTTCGGCGCCGTCCACCGTTACGGTGATGTCGCCCTCCTGGTTCCAGGCGTCCAGCCACGCGGTCACAAGGTCCTTGTTGTCAAAGTCGCGGGGGTAGATCGTAAAGGACTCGGGCGTGTCGGCCGCGCCAAGGTCGGCAAGCGTCAGCGAGACAAGGCCGTAAGGGTTTAGGAAGGCAAGGCCGCTGTCCGTGCCGCCCGCACTGCCCGTGCCGCCGCCCGTGCTGCCGCCGCCAAGGCCACCGCCAAGACCGCCGCCCATCATTGAGGAAAGATCCATCGACTCAAAGAAGGAGCCGCCCACGTATCCCACGGCCGTGGCGGGCGTCTTAGTGTTCGGGTCAAGGTAGGTGTAGTCAAAGGAGGCGCCAAGGCGTAAGGGGATCGACTGCGCCCCCGGGAAGGGCGGCGTATAGACCGCCTCGCCCCCCGTGAGGGCGTCGCTGCCCGAATCGCGGAGTGCCGTGGCAATTTCGGAGTCGTAGTTCACGCTCCGTGCGTAGTCGGCAAGGTCCTTGGTGTAATAGAGGCCCGAGGTGAGGCAGCCAAAGGAGATCTCCTCCTTCGGGCGGAGCACACCCACCACGCGCAGGGCAAGGCCCGTATCGCGCTCCTCCTCGGCGATCTTTTCGACATCGTTTGCGTAATTGTAAACAAGACTTGCCATAGGCGTCGAGCCGTAGAGCGGGTTTTTCGTGTAGATCGCATCGTTCGGGTAGAAGGTCAGCTCCTTGCCGACAAGCTCGGTGTAGGCAAACTGCGGCTTGCGGAGGCCTTCGTCATAGCGGTCGTCCCCCGTGGCATCGTAGAGGAGGTTCAAAAACTGCTCCTCGGTATAGAAGCCGAGCTTGGCAAGCGTGATGTCGGTAAGCTCGGTGTCCTTCGACACCACCAGCATCACCTCGTTCTTCTCGGTGGCCAGCTTGCCCGAAAGCACGTCGTACTGCGAAAGGATGTACTCATCGTTGTCGGGGGCCTCGGCCATCAGCTGCCCGAGCGAGGTCGCGTAGGAGGCAAACTCACGGAACTCGGTCTTCTCGATCATCGAGGTGTAGATGGAGGTCAGCGCCGTGACCGAGGGATGCTCCACGCTCCCGTTAAGCAGCGTGCGTGAGGTGTAGATCGAGTGGGAGAGGTCAAGCCCCCAGCCCACCTTGATGGCCGCGCGGTATTCCTCGGGCATCGAAAGCACGTAGCTCGTGTATTCCTTCGTGAGGTCGTTGTGGATCTGCAGCTCCTTCATCGATTCGGCGGTCTTGGCGAGATATTCAATGAGCGAATTGACGCGCACGTGGTCGGCAAGCAGCTCGGCCTTTTCCTTTGTGGACATCATGCCCGTCAGGGCCGAGAGATCGTAGGTCACCTTGGTGACGGTGATGGGGTTGCCCGAGAGCATATCGTCCTGCATCGAGGCCACGTACCCGCGGATCCCCGCCGAGAGCGAGAGCACCAGCGCAATGCCGATGATGCCGATCGAGCCCGCAAAGCCGACCAGCGCCGTGCGGCGGCTTTTGGAGAGCAGGTTCCGCGCCGAAAGGCGGAAGGCGGTGAAAAAGGACATCTTGGCGCGCTCACGGCGGCGCTTTTTCGCACGGGCCACGGTGCGCTCATCGGCGCCCTCCGCCCGCAGGGCGGCCTCGGCCTCGGCCCAGCGCTCGGCCTCCTCGGCCGCATCGGCGCGGCACTCGGCGATCTCCTCCTCCACGGGGAAGGGGTTCGTGTCCTCCACCACCAGCCCGTCAAGCAGGCGCACGATGCGCGTGGAATACTCGTCGGCCAGCTCGGGGTTATGCGTGACCATAATGACAAGGCGCTCGCCCGAGATCTCGCGGATGAGGTCCATGATCTGCCCGCTCGTCACGGTGTCAAGGGCGCCCGTTGGCTCGTCGGCCAGGAGGATCTCGGGGTCGTTCACCAGCGCCCGCGCGATGGCCACGCGCTGGCATTGCCCGCCCGAAAGCTGGTTCGGGCGCTTGTGGTACATCCCCGCAAGGCCCACGCGGTCAAGCGCGCGCATCGCGCGCTCGGTGCGCTCCTCCCGTGAGACGCCCGCAATGGTCAGCGCCAGCTCCACGTTCCCAAGGATCGTCTGGTGGGGAATGAGGTTGTAGCTCTGGAAGATAAAGCCCACGCGGTGGTTGCGGTACACGTCCCAGTCACGGTCTGAGAACTCGGCCGTTGAGCGCCCGCCGATCGAAAGGTCACCCCCCGTGTAGCGGTCAAGCCCGCCGATGATGTTGAGGAGCGTGGTCTTGCCGCAGCCCGAGGGGCCGAGGATCGAGACGAATTCGTTCTTGCGGAAGGAGAGGGAAACGCCGCGCAGGGCCTTGACGGTCTCGGTGGCGCTCACGTAGTCCTTGGTGATGTTGGTTAAGCGAAGCATAAAAACCCCTTTTACGTAATTTTCACTACCATTGTACCCGACGCGCCACGGCGAAATGGGAATAGACTTATTATAAGTTGTAAATTATTTGAAAATTTATAAAAAAGGGGGCAAGCGCTGCGGCTTGCCCCCTATGTCATAGGGTCGGCGGGGGGAGCAGGGCCTCGGCGGACGGGGCCAGCTCCATAAGATAGGTCTCCCCCTCGGGCAGGAGCATGGTGGCGCCCGCATCCCCGATGAGGGTAAAGAGCCAGAAGAGAAGCGCCGTAAGGCCGATGCCCGCCAAAACGGCAAGGGCAACGCGCAGGGGGGAGACGGGCGCCTTGCCCGCCACGCGCCCCGTCTCACCGTTCACCATAAAGCGGTAGACCTTCCCACGGAAGGTGTACGAGGAGAGCCAAACGGGGAGGAGGATGTGCTTGAAGGCGATCTTATTGTAGCCGTGGCGGTACTGCATCAGGCGGTAGGTGTCGTAGCCGAGCGCGGCCTCAATGGAGGCCTGCATGCGCCGCTCGACCTCGGGCTTGATCCTCGCAAAGCCCTCGCCAAGGCCGAGGGTATAGCGCTCGGCAAAAAAGCCCGCAAGGTAGGCAGGGTCGTACACGTTCAGCATCTTCATGCTGAAGGGGCCAAGCTTTTTGAGCATCTTGGCATCCACCGAGCGTGAGGCGCAAAAGGGCGTGTCGTCAAAATACTCATGGCGGTCGCCCGCCACGGGGTACCAGTCCACCACCGTGCGCGTGCGGGTCTGCAGCTTGCCGTTGACCCGCACGGTGTAGGTCACGGTGCGGCGGCGGCCACCCTGGCCCGAGTAGGCGGTGGTCATGTCGGTGTCAAAGGTGAAAAAGGGGAGGTACACGCCCTGCATATCGGGGCTGTGGCGGGCGCGGCGGAAGGCGCGCGGGGCAAAAAAGCGCTTCTTCACCCAGCCCGAGAACAGCGTGTTGGCGCGCTCCCTTGGGATCTTATGCGGGATCATCGTCTCGGGGCGGATCACGGGCAGCGCCTCGCGCGGCTCGGTCACGTAATGGTTGCCGCAAAAGGCGCAGGTCACGGTCATCACCTCGGCCTCGGCCACCGTCTCGGCGCCGCAGGAGGGGCAGACCACCGTCACGCTCCCCTCGGCATCCCAGTCGGGGGCGGCGACACGCTCATCGTGCTCGTTGTAAAGGTATTCGGGCGCCTCGATCCTCGGTGCCGTGATGGCCCGCTCGGCGTGGCAGTAGGAGCAGACGAGCCCGCCCGTTTCGGGCGAATAGACCATGCGGTTGCCGCAGCTCTCACACGGGAAGGCGTGGCTTCTTACGAGCGTCGGCTCGGTCGCTTTGTTTTCTTCCATGATTTCCTCCTAAAAGAGGGGCGCGGCCGGTGGTTTA
>JAFQWT010000225.1 GCA_017407375.1 Clostridia bacterium | reverse complement strand
CAAGACACGCCGAAAAACAGCGCAAAGAGCGTGAGAAGGAGGCGCGCGCGGCAGTCGCGCCCGTAGGCAATGAAGCAAAGGAGGAACGCCGCCCCCAGACCTATGACCAGGGAAACCGTGGGGTTGCCCGAAAACACGGCCTCAAGCGCCGCGTAAGCGCCGCCAAGGGCTGATGCCAGAAAAAGCGGCAGGCGCCGCCGCGGTAAATGCAGGAGCGAGCCACAAAACCAAAGCGTTAAGAAATCCATGCAAAAGTTGATGAGAAACAATACGTCTATATAAACGACCTTCATTTTCTTCTTCCTTTCTTACCCTACCCACATTATATTCGGTGCCCCTGCAAAAATATGTCGCTTTGGGGAGGAAGAAAAAATAAAAAACGCCCGAAGGCGTTTTTTGTTTTTAAAGGATAGAAAGCTTGTCGCAGGCAAACGTGAAGGGGGCGGTATCCAGCGCCTCGGCATTTCCCTTATCGCACTCGGCGGCCAGGGCAGGGTCAAAGGGCAGGCGCGCTAAGACCTCCGTACCGTTCTTCGCGGCGACCTCGGCAATGCGGCTCTCACCGAAGATGTGATGCTCCTTGCCGCAGTCGGGACACACGAAGTAGCTGAAGTTCTCCACAAGCCCAAGGACGGGGATCTGCATCATCTCCGCCATGGTCAATGCCTTTTGGACGATCATGGAGACCAGCTCCTGCGGGCTGGTAACAATGACGATGCCGTCCACGGGAAGACTCTGGAAGACCGTCAGCGGGACGTCTCCCGTTCCCGGAGGCATATCGATAAAGAGGTAGTCAACGTCCCCCCAGGAAACGTCGGTATAGAACTGGGTCACCACCCCCGCAATGACGGGGCCGCGCCAGACGACGGGCTTTTCCTCCTCATCCACAAGGAGGTTGACCGACATCACGCGGATGCCCGAAGCGGTCTCGGCGGGGACCATACCGTTCTCATCCCCAACGATGGTCCCCGTGTGAAGCCCAAAGGCCTTGGGGATCGAGGGGCCGGTGGCATCGGCATCCAGGATACCAACGGAAAAGCCGCGGCGGCGCATGGCCACCGCAAGCATCGTGGTGACCGAGGATTTGCCGACACCGCCCTTGCCGCTGACAACGCCGATGATCTTTTTGATGCGGCTGCCGGGGTTGGGCTTTGCCAAGAGCGAGGCCTTGTCCGCCTCATCGCATTTGTGACTGCACGTGCTGCAGTCGTGGGTGCATTCGTTTGCCATGATGAATTCTCCTTAGGTTTTTACATACATTCAATACGAAGCTCGCCCTCGGCCGTGGCCGAAAGCGAAACGGCGGTGATGGCGGTGTCGCGGTGGGAGATGATCTCCTCCGCCAGCACGTCCTCAACGTCGGTCTCCATAAAGCGGCGCATATTGCGGGCGCCGAACTTCTCGGAATAGGATTTTTTGGCGATCACGCGGTAGGCCTCCTCTGTGGCGGTCAGCGTGATTCCGCGCGAGGCCAAAACATCGGCAAGCTCCCCGACAAGAAGGCGGGCAATGGCCGCAAAATCCTCCTCGGACAGTGAGCGGAAGGTAATGATCTCGTCAACGCGGTTCAAAAACTCGGGACGGAGGAAGGCGGAAAGGGCCCGCTCGGTCTTTTCCTTCCCCAGCGCCGCCGCCGAGGCGTGGAAGCCGGAGATCCCCGCGCCACGCTCACTCCCCGCATTGGTCGTCATCACAATGAGGGTGTTTTCAAAGTTGACAACACGCCCCGCCGCATCGGTCAGCTTTCCGTCGTCCAGCACCTGCAAAAGGATGTTGAGGACGTCGGGATGGGCCTTCTCGATCTCGTCAAAAAGAATGACGGAATAGGGACGGCGGCGGATCTTTTCGGTAAGCTGGCCCGCCTCATCGTACCCCACGTAGCCGGGGGGCGCACCGATCAGCTTGGAGACCGAATGCTTTTCCATATACTCGGACATATCCAGGCGAATGAGGGTAT
>JAFQWT010000224.1 GCA_017407375.1 Clostridia bacterium | reverse complement strand
GCCGAGAGCAGCAAAAGCAGGGGGTTGCGGTTCAGCTTGACAACGTACGGCGGGCGGCGGCGGGCGAGGGTACGCACGACCCTTTGGGCCACCCGCTCGGGGGAGACGTTGCGCGCCTCGACACGGTCAACGATCGTGCGGAAGCGGCGGGCCGAAAAGGCATACAGCTTTGTGCTTTCACAGAAGGCGTCCAGCTCCCGCGTGGAGACGTCAAGAAGTCCTGTGCGGACGGCGCCCGGGCGGAGCACGGTCACGTCGATGCCGAGGAGCTGCAGCTCCATGCGGAGGGCGTAGGCGTACTTCTCCACGGCGCTTTTGGTGATGCCGTAAAGCCCCGTGAAGGGCAAGGGGTCAAGGGGGCCAAGCTCACTGGAGGTGAGGATGATACGGCTGCCTCTTTTTAGGAGAGGAAGGAAGGTTTTGTTTACACGAAAGCCGCCAAAGAGGTTGATGTCGTAGGCGCGGGTGAATGTCTCCTCGCTCATCTCGACCAGTGACCCCGCGCGATAGATGCCCGCCACGTGGACGATGGCAAAGAGACAGTCGGTCATTGCCGAGACGGCGGCAAACGCCCTCTCAATGCTTTCGGTGTCGGTAAGGTCAGCAAGGATAGG
This sequence comes from Clostridia bacterium, assembly GCA_017407375.1. Taxonomy (GTDB): domain Bacteria; phylum Bacillota; class Clostridia; order Oscillospirales; family CAG-272; genus UBA1740. Next base: position 26,401 of record JAFQWT010000224.1, on the reverse strand, counting down.
CACCACGTTCTCCCGTACGGGGATGGGGGCGATATCCAGGGCAAACACGCGGTAGCCCGCCGCGGCCAGGGCCTCGGTAACGGCGGCACCGATGCCACCGCCGGCGCCCGTAACAAGCAAGGATCTCATACAGCTACCTCCTTTTTCTACATTATAGCAAATTTCGGGAAAAAGCGCAAGCGGCTTTCGGCGGCGGTGCGCTCCCCCTCGGTTTTCCCTTGAATCTTCGCGAATTTTGTTGACAAACATCGCGCGCGCGTGTATAATACTTTTATGTTACTTCACCGAAACGGTGACGGTGGGCCAACGGCCGACCGAAAAAAGCTATCGGGAGACCACTATGATCTTTTCTAAGCAAGAGACCCTATCGCGGGCCGAGCTACGGGCGATTCAAAAGGAGCGCCTCCTTGAGACGGTCGGCCGTGTGTACGAGCGGGTAGCCCCCTACCGCGAGAAGATGCAGGCGGCGGGCCTCACCCCCGCGGACATCACCTCGCTTGACGACCTCAAAAAGCTGCCCTTCATCACAAAGCAGGACCTGCGCGAGCACTACCCCTTTGGCTTTTGCGCCCTGCCGCGCGAGCAGTTTGCGCGCGTCCACTCGAGCAGCGGAACGACGGGCAAGCCGACGCCGACCGTGTTTGCAAAGAGCGACCTTGACGTTTGGAGCGAGTGCGTGGCGCGCATTGCCTCGGCGGGCGGTGCCACGCCCGAGGACATGGCCCAGATCTGCTTTGGCTTTGGCATGTTCACAGGAGCCGAGGGGCTGCAGCGCGGCCTTGAGCGGGTGGGCGCGGCGATCGTGCCGTCCTCCGCCGGCAACTCGGAAAAGCAGCTGCTTTACATGAAGGACTTTGGGACGACGCTCCTGGTGGCGACCCCCTCCTACGCGATGCGTCTTTCCGAGGTGGCCCGTGGGCTGGGCCTTGAGCCCGCGCGGGACCTTACGGTCAGGACGCTGGTGCTGGGCAGTGAGCTGCTCACCGATGCGATGCGTGAGGAGATGCGCCTGGCCTGGGGACGTGACGTCAATATTACGACCAACTACGGCATGAGCGAGCTGATGGGCCCCGGCATCTCGGGCGAGTGCCTGGAGGGAGGCGGCCTGCACGTCAATGAGGACTTCTTCATCCCCGAGATCATCGACCCGAAAACGGGAGAGGTGCTGCCCGAGGGTGAGCTTGGCGAGCTGGTCATTACCTGTATCAAGCGTGAGGCGATGCCCCTGGTCCGTTACCGCACGGGCGACCTCACCCGCCTCTTTTACGCCCCCTGCCGCTGCGGACGGACGACCTGCCGTATGGAGAACCTTCAGGGGCGGAGCGACGACATGCTGAAGGTGAACGGCGTGCGCCTCTTCCCGAGTCAGGTCGAGGAGATCGTGCTGTCGGTGCCCGAGCTTGGGCCGCACTACGAGATCGTCCTTGAACGCGAGGGCTACAGTGACCGCATGACCGTGCGCGTGGAGCTGGCCACCGTGACCGACTCCTTCCGTGTGCTGGAGGAGATCGAGCGTACGGTGAAGGCCAAGCTGAAGACCGTGCTGGGTCTGAGTATCCGCGTAAAGCTCGAGTCCCCGAACACCCTGGAGAGGTTTGAGGGCAAGGCCAAGCGCGTTAAGGATCTAAGAAAGAAGGATTAAGCTATGAGTGAAAAGAAGATCATGCTCGGTAACGATGCCATTGCCCGCGGGGCCTACGAGGCGGGCGTGAAGGTATCGAGTGCCTACCCCGGCACTCCCTCGACCGAGATCAGCGAATTTTTGGCCACGTACCCCGAGGTCTACACCGAATGGGCGCCGAACGAGAAGGTGGCGCTGGAGGTGGCGGCGGGTGCCTCCTACTCCGGCGTGCGAGCCCTGGCCGCTATGAAGCACGTGGGCCTGAACGTGGCCTCCGACCCCCTTTACAGCATCGCCTACACGGGCGTTAACGGCGGTCTTGTCATCGTGGTGGCGGACGACCCCGGCATCGCCTCCTCGCAGAACGAGCAGGACACGCGTATGATCGGCCGCAGCGCCCACATCCCCGTCATTGAGCCGTCCGACAGCCAGGAGGCCAAGGACCTGCTCCTTACGGCCTTTGAGATCTCCGAGGAATACGACACGCCCGTCATTTTCCGTACGACGACGAAGCTGGCGCACTCCCAGAGCATCGTAACGCTTGGCAAACGGTGCGACGTGCCCGATAAGGTCTACGAGCGCGACGTTAAGAAGTACGTCATGATGCCCGCCTCCGCCATTGGCCGCCACAAGGTCGTGGAGGCGCGCGAGGACCGCCTCTCGGCGGATGCCTCCTCCCTTCCCCTCAACCGCTGGGAGAAGGGCGACACGAAGCTTGGCTTTATCACCTCGGGCGTTGCCTACCAATACGTGAAGGAGGCCGCCCCCACCGCCAGCGTTCTGAAGCTGGGCATGGTCAACCCCCTGCCGCGCGCGCTCATTGAGGAGTTTGTCGCCTCCTGTGACGAGGTCATCGTGTTTGAGGAGCTGGAGCCCGTGATCGAGGAGCAGGTCAAGAGCTGGGGCCTCGCGGTCAAGGGTAAAGAACTCTTTACAAAGCAGGGCGAATACAGCGCCAATATGCTGAAAAAGGTGCTGACGGGGAAGGATGCGGCGGTGTTTGCCCCCGCGGCGGCCCCCGCCCGCCCGCCGATCCTTTGCCCGGGCTGCCCGCACCGCAGCGTGTTCTCGGTCCTGAAGAAGCTGAAGATGCATGCGGCGGGCGACATCGGCTGCTACACCCTCGGGGCGGTGGCCCCCCTCTCGGTCATTGACACCACGGTGTGCATGGGCTCCTCGATCTCGCTCCTCCACGGTATGGAGAAGGCCAAGGGACGGGAGTACATACGGAGCTGGGTGGCAACGATCGGTGACTCCACCTTCCTGCACACGGGCGTGAACTCGCTCATCAATATGGTCTACAATAAGTCGGCGGCCACGGTGATGATCCTTGATAACCGCACCACGGGTATGACGGGCCACCAGGAGCATGCGGCCACGGGCAAGACCCTGAAGGGCGAGGAGACCCACGCCATCGATCTTTCGGAGCTGTGCCGCGCCATCGGCGTGCCGCGCGTGCTCCGCATCTCTGCCTTTGACACGGCGGCCCTGGAGGCAGCCCTTTGTGAGAGCGCGGGGGACGACGTCCTCACCGTTATCATTGCCGAGGCGCCCTGCGCGCTCCTGAAGGGCCAGTCCTTCCCGAACGTTTGCGTGGCCGACGCCGAGAAGTGCAAGAGGTGCGGCGCGTGCCTGCGCATCGGCTGCCCTGCCATCACCAAGACGGCGGACGGCACCGTGAGGATCGACGATGCGATGTGCAACGGCTGCGGCCTTTGCGAGGGCTACTGCAAATTCGGCGCTATCGAAAAGCGGCCGAGGTAAGGAGGAACAGCATGAACATTATGGTGGTTGGCGTTGGCGGGCAGGGCACCCTGCTCACCAGCCGTATCATTGGAAGGACCGCCCTTGCCCAGGGCTTTGATGTCAAGCTCTCCGAGGTGCACGGCATGGCCCAGCGCGGTGGCAGCGTTGTCACCTTTGTCCGCTACGGGGAGCGCGTTTACGAGCCCGTGGTCGAGGAGGGGGAGGTCGACGTCCTCATTGCGTTTGAGCGCCTGGAGGCGCTCCGCTACGCGCACTTTTTGAAAAAGGACGGCACCCTTATCGTCAATGACTGCCGCATCGAGCCCATGACCGTGGTGATCGGCGCGGCGGAATACCCCGAGGGGATCCTCGAGGCCCTCTCGGCCGAGCATACCGTAAGGACGGTGGACGGCAGCGCCGTGGCACGCTCCCTCGGAAACAGCCGCGTTCTGAACTCGGTGGTCCTCGGGCTTGCCGCCCGCGAGATCGGCTTTGAGAAGGACGCCTGGCTTTCGGTCCTGCGTGAGACCGTGCCGCCGAAGACGGTGGCGGTGAACGAGGCCGCATTCAACGCCGGCTACGGCGCATAAAGGAGACGACTATGATCTACAACGAAGCACGCGAATGCATGAAGCGGGAGGACATGACCGCCCTCCAGAGCGAGCGCCTTGTGAAGCTTGTCCGCTACGTCTACGACAACGTGGAGTTCTACCGCCGCCGCATGGACGAGGCGGGCGTCTCCCCGGCGGACATCCACGATATCCGCGATATCGTAAAGCTCCCCTACACCACGAAGAACGATCTGCGCGACACCTATCCCTTCGGCCTTTTTGCGGCCAAGCGCGAGGACATCGTGCGGATCCACGCCTCCTCGGGCACGACGGGCAAGGCGACCGTGGTCGGCTACACGAAGGGGGACATTGAGACCTGGAGCGAGTGCGTGGCCCGCTGCCTTTCGATGGCGGGGATCACGAAGAACGACATTATCCAGGTGGCCTACGGCTACGGCTTGTTCACGGGGGGCCTTGGGGCGCATTACGGCGCCGAGCACCTTGGGGCGATGACCGTGCCGATGGGCACCGGCAACTCGAAAAAGCTCATCACGATGATGGTGGACTTTGGTGCCACGGCGATTGCCTGCACGCCCTCTTACCTTCTCCACCTCTCCGAGGTCCTGCGGGACGAGGGGCTGCTGGACAAGATCAAGCTCCGCACGGCGGTGTGCGGTGCCGAGCCCTGGACCGAGAAGATGAGAAATGAGATCGAGGCGCGCCTTGGCATTACGGCGCACGACATCTACGGGCTTTCCGAGATCACGGGCCCCGGCGTGGCCTGCGACTGCGCGGAGCACGCGGGTCTTCACGTTTGCGAGGACCACTTCTACCCCGAGATCATCGACCCGAAGACCCTCATGCCCGTCCGTGACGGGGAGGTCGGTGAGCTGGTGTTCACCACCCTGACGAAGGAGGGCATTCCCCTCATCCGCTACCGCACGAAGGACCTGACGAGCATCACGCATGAGCCCTGCGCCTGCGGACGGACGAGCGCGCGCATCTCCCGCTTCTGCGGGCGGAGCGACGATATGCTCATCATCCGCGGCGTCAACGTCTTCCCGAGCCAGGTGGAGGCCGCCCTTGTGGACGTTCAGGAGGTCACGCCCCACTACATGATGATCGTTGACCGCGTCAATAACCTTGACACCCTGGAGATCCAGGTCGAGGTCGAGGCCGGCTACTACACCGACGAGGTCCGCGGCATTGAAAAGCTGACGAAGAAGATCGCCACGGTCATTCAGCAGGCGCTTGGCATCAATGCCAAGATCAAGCTGATGGGCCCGAACACCCTGCCCCGCAGTGAGGGCAAGGCCGTCCACGTCATTGACAACCGCAAGCTGGTCTAACGCTTATTGAAAGGGAGAAATACTATGACACTCAAGCAGCTATCCGTATTTATCGAAAACCGTAAGGGCCGCCTTGCCGAGGTCCTCAACATCCTGAAGGAGCATAACGTCAACATTCTCTCGATGTCGCTTGCCGATACCACCGAGTACGGGCTTCTCCGCCTCATCGTCAACGACCCCGAGACGGGGTGCCGCGTCCTGCTTGACGCCGGCTTTTCGAGCATGCTGACCGACGTGCTCATCATCAAGATCCCCCACGTGGCGGGCAGCTTACAATCGATCCTTGCCCGTATTACCGAGGGGGGCGTGAACATTGAGTATATGTACGGCCTTTCGGTGGAGACGAGCGACGCCTCCATCGTGATGAAGACCAACGAGCTGGAGGTCGCCTGCCGTGTGCTGCGCGAGGCCGGCATCGCCACCATGACCACGGAGGAGATCCGCGCCCTTTAAGAAAGCACCATGATCATCGATTTTCATACCCATATTTTTCCCGATAAGATCGCCGAATCGACCGTCCGCGCCATTGAAGAGGGGGCAAAGACCCCCCGCCACTCGGACGGTACCGCCGCGGGGCTCATTGCCTCCATGGAGCGCGCGGGCGTTACCCTGGCGGTCAACCACCCCGTCCTCACGCGGGCGCGGCAGTTTGACCACATCACGGCATTTGCCGAGGAGGTGAACGCCCGCGAGTACCCCGGGGCGCGCATCCTCTCCTTTGGCGGTGTCCACCCCGCCGACCCCGAGGCCCCCGACCACGTGGATGAGCTAGCCGACCGCGGCTTTCTCGGTCTTAAGATCCACCCCGACTATCAGAACACCTTTTTTGACGACGAGGCCTACATCCGCATCCTCACCCGTGCCAAGGCCCGCGGCCTTATCACCCTGACCCACGCGGGTGTGGACGCCGCCTACGTGCGCGGTGAGGTGCATTGCACGCCCGAGCGCGTGGTGCGTGTGCTGGATGCCCTCGGCGGCTATGACCGCCTGGTGCTGGCGCACATCGGCGGGGAGCAGATGTCAAGCGAGGTGCTGGCCCTTTTGGCGGGCAAGGAGATCTACCTTGACACGGCGTACAGTCTCCACGAGATGAGCGCCGAGCGCTTTTGTGAAATCGTTGAAAGGCACGGGGACGAGAGGATCCTCTTTGCCACCGACAGCCCCTGGCGCGACCCTGCCGAGGAGCTGGAAAAGCTCCGCCGCATGGACCTTCCTGCCGCGGCGCTTGACAACATTCTTTACCGCAATGCCGCAAAGCTTTTAGGATTGGTGACGATATGATCAACGAAAAAATGCTGGCTCTGGGGAGCCGCCGCTCCATCATCCGCGAGATCTTTGAATACTGCAAGCAGCGCGCCGCCGTGATCGGTGCGGAGAACGTTTACGACTTCAGCATCGGCAACCCGAGCGTGGCCCCGCCCCCCGAGGTGAATGCCGCGGCGATCCGCCTTTTGACCGAGGAGCCCTCCGTGGCGCTCCACGGCTATACCTCCGCCCAGGGCGACCTCTCGGTACGGTGCGCCATTGCTGAGCACATACAAAAGAGCTTTGGTGCCGCCGTTACCCCAAACCACATCTACATGACCTGCGGTGCCGCCGCCTCCCTGACGATCACCCTGAAGGCCCTTCTGCGTGAGGGGGAGGAGTGCGTGCTTTTTGCCCCCTTCTTTACGGAGTACCGCGTGTTTGTCGAGAATGCGGGCGGGCGCCCCGTGGTCTCTCTCCCCATGCCCGACACCTTCCAGATCGACCCCTGCGACCTTGCCTCCCGCATCACCGAGAAGACCGCCGCCGTGATCCTGAATTCCCCGAACAACCCGAGCGGTGTGGTCTATACCGAGGAGACCGTGCGCGCGGTGTGCCGGGTGCTGGAGGAAAAGCAAAGGGAGCTGGGGCACCCCATCTACCTCATTGCCGACGAGCCCTACCGTGAGCTGGTCTTTGGCGACGTCTCGGTGCCTTATCTTATGAACTACTACGATAATACCGTGGTGTGCTACTCCTACTCCAAGGCCCTCTCGCTCCCCGGGGAGCGCATCGGCTACATTGCCGTTTCCCCCCGTGCAGAAGGCAGTGAGAGCGTTTACCTTTCCGTGTGTGGCGCGGGCCGCTCGCTGGGGTACGTGTGTGCCCCCTCCCTTTTCCAAAAGGTCGTCCGCGATACCGTGGACGCCCGCGTGGACGTGGGCATCTACAAGAAGAACCGCGACCTGCTCTACGGTGAGCTTACCCGCGCGGGCTACGAGTGCGTCCGTCCCGACGGCGCCTTTTACCTCTTTGTCAAGGCCCCCTCGGGCGATGCCTACGAATTCTACGAGAGGGCCAAGGCGCGTGAGCTGCTCTTTGTCCCCTGCGACGATTTCGGCATCACGGGCTACGTGCGCATTGCCTACTGCGTGGACCATGAGCGGATCGAGCGGGCGCTTCCCGCCTTCCACGCCTTGGCACAGGAATACGGCCTTTCCTGAATTTGCAAGGTTTCGTTTACAAAATTTGAGATAAGAGGGGAACGCTATGCTCTTTTCTGTAAGACGCTATCTCGGTAACGACACTGTGTACCACGCCCACACGGGCGCTCTGACGCTGGCATGTCCGGCGGCCTACGCCACGGATGCGGCTGTGGCGCTTTCCGCCTTTTTGCCGTCGGTCGCCGTCCTGCTTGGTGAGGGGGAGGCCACCGTCACGGCGCGCCCCTCGGACACCCTGGCCGAGGAGGGCTACGTCCTGACCGTAAGGGACGGCCGCGCCACGGTCGAGTACCGCACCTACCGCGGTCTTGTCGAGGGGCTTGCCGCCCTTTCCCTCCTTGTGAAGTGGGAGGGGGAGACGCTCCTCCTTCCCGACGTTACCGTCAAGGAGGCGCCCGTGGCCCGTCACCGCGGCGTGATGCTGGACGTGGCGCGCGGCGTAATGCCGATGGAAAGAATGACCGAGGACGTGATCCTTGCCGCAAAGGCGGGCATGAACGTCCTGCATCTGCACCTCTCCGACTCGCGCGGGGTGGCGCTGGAGCTTGACTCCCTGCCGGTCGAATACCGCCTCAGCGATCCTTACACAAGGGACGAGATCACCGCCCTCCTTGCGCTTTGCCGCGCCCTGGGGCTGGAGGTCATTCCCGAGTTTGACATGCCCGCCCACTCGCGCCGGCTTCTTGACCTCTTCCCGCAGCTTGCCTGCGACATCGATGCCGACTACACCTCCTTTTGGACGGTGTGCGGCGGCAACGAGGAGGCCTACGCGCTCTACGAGAGGATCATTGCCGAGCTTGCGGACTGGTTCCCCGCCTCAAAATACCTTCACATCGGCGGTGACGAGATCGAATTTCGCGACATTGCCGACAAGGAAAAGCTGCCCCGCTTCTGCCATTGGGAGGAGTGCCGCCGTTGCCGCGCCCTCCGTGAGCGCGAGGGGCTTGCCGACCGCCAGGACCAGTGGTATTACTTCATCAACCGCATCAATGCGATCGTGAAAAAGCACGGCAAGCGCACCGTCATCTGGAGCGACCAGATCGACTGCCAACGGCCGAAGGGCATCGACGGCGACGTCCTTCTGCACTTCTGGCGCATTGCGTGGCCGGGCCGTGGACCGTACGAGGGCTGCACGATGCAGAAGCAGCTGGATATGGGGTATGAGATGATCAACTCCTACTTCCCGCGCACCTACATTGACCTTGAGCCCTACATCTCCTCGGCAAACCTTTCCACCTGGCGCTGGGACGAGGATCCCGAATGCCGCGAGGATACCAAGGGACAGATCCTTGGCAGTGAGCTGGCGGCGTGGGAGTACGGCAACGTGTCCGAGTATCCGCATTACGCCTATTCCCTGCCCTCGGGCATCTTCCTTATGGGCGAAAAGCTCTGGTCGGGCGAGAAGCGCCCCTACACTGAGGCGGACGAGCGCGACCTTACGCGTGCCGTGCTGGGGGCGGCGTGCCCCGAGGGACTGAACGTCTTCCGCGGGATCGGTGACATCCTCCCGCCGAGAAGGAATACCCCCGCCTACCCCGAAAAAGTCACCCTCTCGGACGGCGAGCTGAGCGCTATGGCCGAGCTTCTTGGAAGCATTGAGCTTTGGGATGCGGGGGCGGACGCCCGCGCGCGGGTGTACCGCGACAGCATCACCTACGTGCTGAAAGCCCGCGCCGAGGCCGCCAAGGAGTAAAGAAAACTTTGCAAATAAAAAAGAGAGACGCCGGGCGTCTCTCTTTTTTGGTTACTCCGGCTTTTCAAGACCATGCACAAAGCCGTAAGGATCGGCGGAGGTGAGGTCGGCGGCGACGACCTTATTCTTATACATAATGAGGTTGGCGTAGACCTTGCCCTCATAGCCCTCGTAATTTTTGACCTCGTAGGTATAGCGCGTGACGGTCTTGTTCTTGTAGCGGGCAAGGTCAAGGCCCTGCGCCTTCTGGATCTCGTTGTATCCCGCCAGCACGCGGTCAAACTCCGCCGGCATTGCAAAGCTCACCTCGCTCTCCGGGGTCTCGCCGGCGACCTCCCAGCCGAAGGCCGCAAGGAAGGCCACGCGGTCGGCATCGGTGCGGATGCCCGAGTAGGTCACCGCCTCGGTATATTCCTCCGCACCCACGGTGATGCCCCCGGGCTCCACCAAAACGAGAATGGTGAGAAAGAGCGCGATGGAAAGGAGCACCGCACCAAAGAACTTGATCGTCCCCGCCTTGACCGAGCATACAAACATAAAAAGCACCTGCGCTTTCTTGATTTTTACTACACCTTATGCGGGGCGGCGGGAGAATATGCCGCGCGGCGGTACCATTTTTCCCGCTCGCTCATAGTATGATAGCGTAGGGGCTCAATGCTCCGCTCACCCAAATCCACAACGGAGGACTTTCTGATGAACAACTGCCTTTGCCACCTGTTTGACGATAACTGCACCTGGATCATCATCATCGCGCTCCTGATCCTTCTCTGCTGCTGCAACTGAAAAGACCTTTGATACAAACCAAAAAGAGCATCCTCTCGGATGCTCTTTTTGGTTTGAGCCGTGCCTGCCTTTCTTCTTACTCCTCCGAATACACAACGGTAACGTCCGGATGAAGCTGAAGGATCGAGGCCGGCACACGGGGAGTGATGGGTCCCTGGAGAGCGCGGCGAAGGATCTCCTCCTTGTTTTTGCCGTTCACGACCATGAGGATCCTCCTCGCCCCCATGATGGCGCCCATACCCATAGTCAGCGCCGTGCGCGGAACGTCGCTCGGAGAGGCAAAGAAGCGGGAGTTGGCCTCGATGGTGGACTCATCCAGCGTGACCTCGTGCGTTTCCCTTGTGAAGTGATCGTCCGGCTCGTTAAAGCCGATGTGGCCGTCAATACCAATGCCAAGGAGCTGCAGATCGACCCCACCGAGCTGCTCAATGCGGGCGTCGTATGCTCGGCACTCGGCCGCAAGATCCTCGGCGCAACCGTTGGGAACGAAGGTGCACTCGGGGCGAACGTTGATCCTTTCAAAGAGGTTGCGGTTCATAAAGCAGCGGTAGCTTTGCGGATGCTCACCGCCAAGGCCTACGTATTCGTCCAGGTTGACCGTTGTCACCTTGGAAAAATCGAGCTCACCGCGGCTGCATTTATCCGCAAGCTCCGCGTAGGTACCGATGGGGGTGGAGCCCGTAGCCAGGCCGATGACGCTGTCCGGCTTTCCGAGGATCTGCGCGGCGATCACGTCCGCAGCAATGCGGCTGAGCTCCTTGTAGCTTTGCGCTTTGATGGTTTTCATGATTCTTGCTCCTTTTCTCTTTTTATTACAATATGGTCCATTGCCTTGACTATGGAGGAAGAGGGGATGACCCCGCGCACCGAGGTCAACGGATACACCGAGGTGTGCTTTCCGATGACCGTGCCCGGGTTCAGGACGCAGCCACATCCCACATCGGCGCCGTCCCCAAGGATCGCTCCCAGCTTCCTGCGCCCGGTGGCATACTCCCTGTCACCATGGATCACGACCGCCCGGCCGTCAGACTTCAGGTTGGAGCATATCGCCCCCGCCCCCATGTGGGCGCCGTTGCCAAGGACCGAGTCCCCTACGTAATTGTAATGCGGCACCTGCACACCGTCCAGGAGCACACAGTTCTTTAACTCACTTGAGTTTCCGATAACGCACCGCTCTCCCGTGATCACGTTCCCACGCAGAAAGGCGCCGGGGCGTATTTCCGTATGGCTCCCTATGACGGCGGGCGGCAGGATCGTGGCGGCTTCACTGATGGAGACGCCCTCACCGACAAGCACCCCCTCACGCCATAGACGGAAGCCCGCGGGCGGACTTTCCAAAAGCTGCTGAATACAGTCGCCGATCCCCGAAAGCACCTCCCAAGGATACCGCGCACCCAAGAAAAGCGCGCGAAGGTAGGTGGGGGTACGGTCAAACAGTGCCGCAGTTTCAACGCTATTCAAAAGAAAACCCCTCCCTTACAATCGCCTCGGCGATCCTATCGGCATATTCCACGCACCGCCCCTCGTCCTCGCACTCGACCATCACGCGGATCACGGGCTCGGTGCCGCTGGGGCGCAAAAGCACCCGTCCCCGGCCATCAATGCACCGCTCGACCGCACAAAGCTCCTCAAGCACGGCAGGGTGCCTGACAGCGCCCTCCTTATCCGTGACACGGACGTTGCGGATATACTGTGGGTAGAGCTTGACCGGCTCGGCCAGCTGGGAGAGCGTGCTCTTGGTATCCAGGACCTCCTCGGTCAGCATGATGGCCGTGAGGAGCCCGTCTCCTGTGGTGGCATATTTCTTCATAATGATATGCCCGGACTGCTCACCGCCAAGCGAATACCCCTTGTTCTGCATGCATTCGTAGACAAACCTGTCACCCACAGGCGTCTGCACGCACTTCATTCCCGCCCGCTCCAGACTGGCAAAGAAGCCGCTGTTGGACATCACGGTGGCCACGACCGTATTCTTGTTGAGCATCCCGCGGGCGCTCATTCTTTTGGCAAGAATATAAAGGATGCCGTCTCCGTCCACCACGTTGCCCTTCTCATCCACTGCCAGGCAGCGGTCGGCATCACCGTCAAAGGCAAAGCCAAGGTCAAGGTGCTTATCCTGTACCAAACGGCGGAGCCCCTCGATATGGGTGGAGCCGCATTCCTTATTCACGTTCAGCCCGTCGGGCTCGGCGCCGATGACCTCGATCTGCGCGCCAAGGGCGCTGAATACCGCGCCGGCGATCATCCAGGACGAGCCGTTGGCACAGTCAAGCCCTATTCTCAGCTTCTTATAGGAGTGCGCCGCGAGGGAAATGAGATACGCCACGTAGCGGTTGCGGCCCGAGGCATAATCCACGATGCGGCCGATCCTCTCCCCCTGGGCCAGCGGCAGGTCCTCTCCCTCAACGCCGAGCGCCCTCAGGTCCCCGTCAAGGTATGCCTCCACCAGCGCGGTGGTCTCATCGTCCAGCTTTTCTCCGTAGCCGCCCATCAGCTTGATCCCGTTATCACGGAAGGGATTATGCGAGGCCGTGATCATGATCCCGCAGTCAAACTCGTCCTGCCGCGTCACGTAGGACACGCTCGGCGTTGTGGTCACGTGGAGCATATACGCATCGGCTCCCGAGGCCGTGATGCCCGCCACCACGGAATACTCGAACATATAGCTCGAACGGCGCGTATCCTTGCCGATCACGATCCGGGGGCGATGCCCCGGGCGCGCCCCCGCCTGAGCGGTCTGGGCGTAATACCAGCCGAGAAATCGGCCGATCCTATACGCATGCATTGAGGTCAGCGACACGTTGGCCTCTCCGCGGAAGCCATCGGTGCCAAAATACTTGTTCCGCTTCCTTACGGCACCCTCGTTGGGTATCCCGCAGCTTTCGCGCAAAAGCGCATCGGCGGAGACCCCAAGGGCATCGCAGAGCGGGATCAGCTTTTCGGCTTGGGGCAAGGCGCCGTCGGTCTCCCATTTGGAGATCGACTGTCGGGAGACACAGAGCTTTTCTGCCAGCTCCTCCTGCGACATATCGGCCGTCTGACGCAGCCGCGTGATCTTTTCTCCTATTGTCATAGCTTTCCTTTCCTTTTTCCTTCAAAGCTCCCCTCCATCATAGAAGGGGGCAGAACACCCGAAATGCCAGCACTCTATATACCCATTATAGCACAGCGCGAGCAGAGAATCCACCAACTTCGCCTTACACGCTTCGCTACCAGAGGTTGCTTTTTGACAGTTTTTTCGTATTTTCTTGTCAGTTCGGGAGCGAAAAAACGAAAAATGTCAACGCCTCTTGTCGCGGTCGGTGGGAGAAACGGAAAAAGAAAAAGCCATCCCAGCGGTGCTGCGATGGCTTTGGCGGGAGCTTTAACGGAGGGATTCGGCGCGGTCCTCAATGTTCTTGCGAAAATTGAGGAGGTAGCGCGTGTAGGGCTTTTCCATCAGGGGGCTTTTGATGATGAAATCGGCGGTCGCGCGGTTGTTGGCGATCGGAATGTCGTACACCTGGGCGATGCGCAGGAGCGCCTTGACGTCCGGGTCGTGCGGTTGGGCGGTGAGGGGATCCGAGAAAAAGATCACCACATCGATCCTCCCGTCCACGATGCGGGCGCCGATCTGCTGGTCACCGCCGAGGGGGCCGGAGTTGTAGCCGCGGACGGGGAGCCCCGTGGTATCGGCGACCATGCGCGCGGTTGTCCCCGTGCCGCAAAGGAAGTGGTGCTCAAGCACGCTCTTGTTCTCAAGGCACCACTCGATGAGCTCGGCCTTTTTGTTGTCATGCGCGATGAGCGCGATGCTCTTTTGCGCGGGGAGGGTGCATTCGATCTTCTGGTTTTCAAACATAGCAGTCCTTAGCCGGCGGCGGTCTTACAGGAGGTGGACGGGAAGCTCCTCACCGATGGCGATGCCGGCCTTTGCCCTCGGCTTTACGGTGCTGCCGGGCTTTCTGCCGCGCTTCTTGGGGGCGGCGGCGGTGGCCACGGGCTTTTTCTTGTTCTTGGAGCCGGGCTTTCTTCCGCGCTTTTTGGGGGCGGGAGCGGCCACGGCCTGACCGACAAGCTCGGGGGCCTTGGCGGCCTCGGCCTTTTCCTCGGCCTTCTTGGCGGGGGCGGCCTTGGCGGCGGGCTTCTTCGCCGTGGGCTTTTTCGCCGCGGGCTTCTTGGCGGTGGACTTAACGATCTCCTTCTCGATCGCGGTGGGGGCGGTATCGCCCTTCTCGAGGGTCACGGGGGTGGTGGCGGTGGCCTCCACGCTCTCCTTCTCGGTGGTGACGGCGACCTCGGCGGTCAGGGGAAGGTCAAGAGCGGCATCCAGGCCCTGGGCTACGCGGTTAATGCTGTTTTTTCCGATCGGCATTTTCGATGATCTCCTTTGCAAGTGCATAGTATTCTTTGGCGCTGCGGCTGTTCTTCTTGTAGGCGAGGACGGGCATGCTGTTGTCCTGCGCCCATTCAACGGCGCTGTCTACGCGAATGTAGTTTCGGAACACGTAAACGTTCTCGAGCTCGGAGAGCGTTTTCGAGGTCTCCTTAAAATAGTTCTTTCTCTCGTCGGCCTTGGTGATGACGACGCCGAGAAGGTCGATGTCCTTGGCGATGCGCTTGGCCTGGCCGTAGAAATTGAACATATTGGCAAGGCCAAAGAGACCCCAGGGCGAGGCCTCCAAGGGGATAAGGAGGAAGTCCGAGGCGCACATGATGTTCATGACCCAGCCGCCCAGCGTCGGGGGGGAGTCGATGAGGATATAGTCGTACTTCTCCGACGTAACGAGCCCCTCAAGGCAACGCGAGAGGATCTGCTCGCGCTCCCACTTGGAGAACAGCTCGTACTCGATCGAGCTCATGAGCGTGGACGAGGGCACGATGTCAAGCCCCGTGTAGGAGGTGGGCATCACGTAATCGGTGAGGTCGGCCTCGGCGCGCAGGGCCTCATAGAGGTTCTTCTTCCCCTTGGCGATCTCCAGGGCGCGGTCCTCGGGAAAGAAGGACAGCGTGAGGTTCATCTGCATATCGCCGTCGACAAGGAGGACGCGCTTGCCCTCCATGGCCATGCCGTAGCCGACGTTCGAGCAGGTGGTGGACTTGCCTGAGCCACCCTTATTGTTGGCAAAGGCGATAACCTTGGTTTTTCCCATATTCTATCTCCTTATTCCTTTTTTTCATCCTCGGAAAGAAAATCAAGCAGCTCGTCGATCCCCTCACGGGTGTAGGAGCTGACGGCAAAGATGGGATCGCACCCCGCCAGCTTCAGCCAGCGGCGTGCGCGCCCAACGTTCGCGCGGGGCTTGTCGATGCCCGTGATAAGACCGATGACGGGGCGGTTGACGATGGCCGAGAGCTTCGGGTTGAAGATCGAATACGGCTCGTCCGCCGACAGGACCAGCCCCACCACGTCCGCCTCGTAGGCGTAGAGGGCAAGCGGCCCCGAGAGGTTCCTCAGCTCGGTGTACTCTCCCGGGGTGTCAATGATCACGTCGGTATATTGGATGTACTGGGTCTTATAGTAGTGCGGGGTCTCCCCCATCAGGGCCTGACGGAGGGTGGTCTTTCCCGCCGCCACACGGCCGATGAGGATGAGCTTTCTCATGTTCTCGTGAGGGGGCAAACGGCGTAGCCGAGGGTCTTTTCGGTATAGTCGCAGACCGCGGTGATGGCCGCCTCCACCTCTGAGACCGAGCCCGTGACGATGAGGGTGCCCGTAAAGCGGTCGACAAACTCCACGCTCCCGCCCGAGGTCTTCATGGCGATGTCAGCGGCGATAACGGCCGTTTCGCAGGGGCTGACGGTAAGGATCCCGATGGCCGTGCGGACGCGGTCCACGCGGGGGTCGAGGCCCAGCTTTTCATAGAGAATGGGGTCGGGGTTGGCAATGATATGCGCGAGCGTGATCTGCTTACCGGGGACCAGCTCCTGTATGATGCGCATCTTATCGTTCATGGACAGCTCGCTCATAGCTCCTCCTTACAGCTGCTCCCAAAGCTCGGCGTGCGGGGCAGGGATCAGCGACTTGTTGGCAAAGAGGCCGTGCTCCTCGGCATAGCGGGCGCCCGCCTCCACGGCGGCGGTCACGTCACCGACGTCACCCGTAACGATCACGATGCCCTTGCCGCCCATCCCGCGCGACACGCGCAGGTCGTAGATCTCGACCTTGGCGGTCTTGACCGCCAGGTCGGCGGCCTTGATGGCCGAGGCGGCCGAGAAGGTCTCGACGATGCCGAGACTCCCCTCCTTTTTGCCGCTTTGCGTGCCAAAAAGGGCGGAGATGACGCGCTCGTCAATGCGACCCATGACCGAAAGATCAACAATGGTGGTGCCAAAGCGCTCCTTGACGTGGTCGGCGGCAGCCGTCACGTCCGCGATGGCGCCCGTAAGGACGATCTCAAACTTGCCGGGGCAAGCGGGATGCGCCGAAATGAGCGTAACGCCCGCGCTCTTGAGGGCGGCATCGGCCGCCTCGATTCCCTTGGCAATGCTTTTCAGTTCAATAACACCAACGGCTTGGATCATGGCTTATCTCTTTTCTATCACGATTTTCCTTTGGTCAACGAAGCTCACGCAACCGTCGATCGATGCGTGAACGGGGACCGAAAGCCCCTCGGCGGCCTTAGCAACGACCTCCCCGCGACGGACGGTGTCCCCCACACGGACGGTGGGAACGGCGGGGGCGCCGATGTGCTGCGAGAGGAGAAGCTCCACGCGGGAGGGGGGCGCCACCTCGGTATAGATCTGGCGGCGGTCAAAGGGGGTAACGCCAAGCAGCATCTTCCAGCGCGGGATCGGCATCTGGCGGTGGGAGCGCATGGCATCGGGCGTGACGGTCACGCCCTTCGGGTCGTAGCGCAGGCGGCGCTCGGCCAGGCGCTTTTTCATCTCATAGATGACAGCGCGGGGCGAGAGCTCCTGGCAGCAGGCGGCGATCTCACAGATGCCACAGCCGCAGCAGAGCGTGGCGGCGGTATAGAGCGCGGGGTCGAGTTCATCAAGGGAGGTAGAGGCGCGCACCATACGGTGGGGCTCGAGAGGATAGCCGAGAAGGTAACGGGGGCACATATCGGTGCAGCGCGTGCATTGGCAGCAGGCCGAGGAGGCGCGGCGCTTTTGCACGTCCACCGAGGCGATCTTGGTGGCCACGGCGGGAATGTCCGCGGGGAGCACCAAAAGCCCCTTGGTGGTCTTGGTCACGACCTCGGTCTCCGGGTTGCCAACGCACCCCATGGACGGGCCGCCGACAAGGAGGCGATGGGTCGCGGGGACGGTAACGTCAAGCGCCGCAAAGAGGTCAGAGACGCGGGTGCCGACGGGCACACGCACGACAAAGGCGCGGTTATCGCTGATGTCGCCCGCCACGGTGAGCCACTTTTCGGTCACGGGCTCAGAGAGGGCGGCGGCGCGGTAATAGTTATAGACGGTCTCGACGTTATAGACGATCACGCCGACCGAAAGGGGGAGGGCGGAGGGCTGCACGAGGCGCCCTGTGGCCTCATAGATGAGGGTGATCTCATCGCCCATCGGGTACATATTGGGGAGGAGAAAGACGCGCGTCCTCTCACCGAGGGCCTCATCGGCATGGAGGCCGAGCCCGTGCGAGGTGTGCTCCTTAACGGCTAAGATCACGCGGGGGATGCTCATGCCCTTGGCGATCATCTCGGCGCCTGCCACGACCTCGGAGATGTGCTGCTTGACGATCTCGTAGTCGGTATGCAGGAGCGGCTCACACTCCGAGGCGTTGATGATGAGGGTATCCGCCCCCTCGCCAAGCTTCGCATACGAGGGGAAGCCCGCGCCGCCCGCGCCGACAAGGCCAAGCTCGCGCATTTGGGTCTTGATATCGGGTGTCATGCTGTCTCCTTAATCGACGATACCCACAATGACGGCGTCCACGGGGGAATTCGTGTCCGTGAGCGCAAGGCGCGCCGAGGAGCCGAGCGTGACGAGCACGACCTCACCGATGCCCGCACCCACGCTGTCAACGGCAACGAGGTACTTATCGGTGGGGACATCGTTCTCAAGCACGCGCACCTCCATGAACTTGCTCCCGACGAGCGAGTCCTGCTTTTTGGTGGAGACGATATGGCTGACGACCATTCCTTTGATCATGGTGGGGTCCTCCTACTTATTCTTTGACAATGCTGACGAGTGCGCCGTTGCCGATGCCCGCGGCGTTGGCGTCATCGGTATCCACGTGCATCTCGAGCGTAAAGGCATCGCTGACGCGCACCTGCACGTCATACCAGCGGGTGCGCTTGCCCGAAAGGGCGTCCACGGTCACGTAGTCCCCGTCGATCACGCCGTAACGGGCGGCGTCCGAAAGTCCCATGTGGATGTGGCGGTTGGCAATGATGCACCCCTCAGGGAGCGTGACGGTGCCGCGCGGCCCGATGATGGTGATGGGAGCCGAGCCGTCAAGATCGCCCGATTCCCGCACCGGGGGCTTCACCTTCAGCTGGAAGGAGTCGGTCCGCGAGATCTCGACCTGGGAGCGGCGGCGGACGGGGCCAAGCACGCGCACGCCCTCAATGGGGCGCATCGAGGGACCGACGATGGTCAGCGTTTCGCGGCAGGCGTACTGCCCCGGCTGCTTCAGGTCCTTGATCTTTTCCAGCTCGTATCCCTTACCGAACAGCGTTTCCACGTCCTCCCGGGTGAGGTGGATGTGGCGGTTGGACACGCCGATCGGCACGTCGGCCACGGGGCCCTGCAGGTCCGCCACGATGCGGGCCACAAGGGCGGTTACGGTCTTTTCGTTCAGCTCCATGGTGTTCTCCTTACCAGAGTATATGTCGACCCTGCGTTTGCAAGGTATTGTTTACAAAGTTACGGTTTTTGCGGTTTCTGTGTGCGCTTTACGTCCGCGCGACGTCCCCCCCGTGGGGGGCCGTAAGGAGCGAGTGGCGCTCCTTACGGCGACACCTTGCCGAGATCTCAGATCTTGGGAAGGAGCTTCTCCCCGTCCGTGTGGGGACGAGGAATGACGTGCGTGGCAACGACCTCACCGAGCTTACCGGCGGCGGCGCCACCGGCCTCGACGGCGGCCTTGACGGCACCGACATCGCCGCGCACCATGACGCTGACGAGCCCGCTGCCGATCTTCTCAGAGCCGACGAGAACGACGTTTGCAGCCTTCACCATAGCATCGGCCGCCTCGATAGCGGCGACAAGACCTCTGGTTTCAACCATGCCAAGAGCTTCCATTTTCATATCCTCCGTAAAAATATTGGACTAAATTTTTTATCATAAGCGCTGAGCGCCATGATGCGTGGGTGGGTCCCCCGAAGGGGAGCGGCGCCTCGACCGAGGCGGGAGAGAGCCCGTTTAATCGGTGTAGAGGAACCGCATGACGTCGGGATGCGGACGGGCGATGACCTCGCAAAGCTTCACGTTCCCGACCTTTGCGGCGGCGGCGGCACCTGCCGCAGCAGCTGCCTCCACCGCGGAGACCGTGCCCTCAACGACCACAGTCACCAGTCGTCCGCCAAGGCGCTTCTCGACGTGAATGAGACGGACGTCGGCCGCTTTACACATGGCATCCAGCCCTGCGATAGCGGCGACCAGCGCCTGTACCTCGAGCAACGCGATCGCTTTTTCCATAGGGGTATCTTACTTCAGCGAGGGAAGAAGCTTTTCAACGTCGTTGTGGGGGCGGGGAATGACGTGCGTAGCCACGACCTCACCGAGGCGACCCGCGGCAGCACCGCCGGCCTCCACGGCACTCTTGACAGCGCCGACATCACCGCGGACCATAACGCTGACGAGCCCGCTACCGATCTTCTCAGAGCCGATAAGGACGACGTTGGCCGCCTTGACCATAGCATCGGCCGCCTCGATAGCGGCGACAAGGCCTCTCGTTTCCACCATACCAAGTGCTTCCTGCATAACTAAAATCTCCTTTAAGTAAATATTTTTTTATTTTTTTGTTGTTTTTTAGCGCAGCTTGTCGCGCCCCGTGGCTTCGAGGTGGGCAAACCACTCGATCTCGGGGCTTTGCCCCGCGATCATCTTTGAGGTGATGTAGAGGTTGCGGCGCTCGGCCTCCGCAATGCCGGCCTGCATGGCCGACTCCACGGCGCCTGCGTTCCCCTCAAACTTTACCACCATCACAAGCGGCACCTCGGCGCTATCGCCGCCGGCGGGCTTGTTCTTATCGATCGCAACGACCTTGACGTCCGCCGCCTTGGCGACGCGGTCGGCCACCACGATCGAGGTCGTAAAGCCGTACACTTCGATCATTCCGAGTGCCATAGAGGGCCCTCCTTACTCGGCAACGTAGCAGATCTTGATGCCCTGCTGGGACACGTTGACCTCCATCGCCTCGTTGAGCTTGTCAAGCGGGAAGGAGTGCGTGATCAGCTCCTTGATCGGAATGTTCATCTCACGGGCCTGGCGAAGGAACGCCATGGTCGTGGGATAATCCTCCGCGCTGTAATCCCAGGAGCCGACCAGGTTGATCTCCTTATTGCACATGGCGAAGTGCGGGTTGACGGTGTACTCGCCGTTATTGACGAAGAAGCCCATCTCGCAAAGGCCACCGCCGCGGCGAATGTAGGAGTAGATGTCCGCAGCGGCGGGCGGAGCGCCCGTGCACTGGAAGGCAAAGTCGGCACCATTGCCGCCCGTCGCGGCCTTAACGGCCTCGACACGCTTCTCAAGCGTATCGCACTCGCGGAAGTTGATGGTCGTTTTGGCGCCCATGCGCTTGGCCATCTCGAGGCGCTTCGGCGTGCCGTCAATGGCGATGATGTGGTTGATGCCCGCGGCGCGGAGCACCGAGATCATCACAAGGCCGACAGGGCCGAGGCCCTGGATGAGGACCTTCGTGTTGAAGTTCATAAGGCCGGTCTTGCAGGCCCTTGCGTGTGCGTGGACGCAAACGCAGGCCAGCTCAAGCAGCATCCGCTCCTCAAGGTCCAGGTCATTGACGACGAAGTAGGTCGCGCCCTTGGCACGGATGAGGAGGTGGCTGGCAAACCAGCCGTTCAGGGGCTGGGCCTCGTTGTGGCCGATAAGGCCGAAGACGCCCTGCTTATCGCAGAGGTTGGTGTTGGCGGGGTGGTTGCGGCAGATGTTGCACTCGCCGCAGGAGATGACCGAGGTAACGATCTTATCGCCGACCTTGATGGGGTTGCCCGCCGTATCGGTCTTGACGTTCTTACCGAGGGCGAGGATCTCACCCGTGCCCTCGTGACCGAGGACGACGGGAATAAGGCCGAAGGGATCGCCCTTCCACTCGTGAACGTCGGTGCCGCAGACGCCGCAGCCCTCGACACGGACGAGGATATCGTCATCCTCGAGCGCGGGGATCGGGAATTCCTTGACCTCGATGTGCTTTTTATCGGTCAGCATGGCCACCTTGGCGGTCTTGGGAATGCCGGCGGCGGGGGCAGAGGCTGCCGCGCCGAGATTACCGATGACCTGGCGGACGATGCTTTCGATGTCGTGTGCGCTAAGTTCCATCGTGTGTGTTTCCTTTCCTTAAATGATGCGGAAGTTGTCCGCCATCACGCAGCGGCGCAGACGTGTAAAGCTCCTGGCCGAGGTGATGCCCTCACCCGTCGGACCCGCGATGGTGAAGGTGGCGTGCCCTTCTCCACCGAAGCCGATGCCGGCGTACGAGGGAGCGTTTTTGACGAAGATCGTCGTTTCCACCGCGCGGGCAAAGCGCGTGAGGTGGTCGATATTTTTCGAATGCATGTGCGCTGTGTGACGGTTGCCGTGCTCGGCCTTGACGGCGAGCTTGATGGCCTCGTCAATGTCGTGCACACGGACGATCGGCAAAATCGGCATCATCAGCTCCTCCTGGACGAAGGGATGCTCAAACGGCACCTCGCAGATGACGCAGCGGATCTCAGGGCCGACGCGGATCCCGATCTTTTCAAGGATCACGGCGGCATCCCGACCGACGCAGTCACGGCTGACGGTCTTGCGCTTGGCGCCCGTCTTTGTGGTGACCTCGGTGAGGACCACGTCCACGAGCTTGTCGGCGGTGGCACGGTCGATAAGGAGCGCGCCCGCCTTTTGCATCCCGTCGATGAGCTCATCGGCGATCGGATCGAAGGCGAAGACCTCCTTCTCGGCGATGCAGGGGAGGTTGTTGTCAAAGGTGCAGCCGTCAATGATGTCGCGCGCCGCCTTCTTGACGTCGGCGGTGTCATCCACGATGACGGGCGGGTTACCCGCGCCCGCACCGATGGCCTTCTTTCCCGAGGAAAGAACGCTCTTGACAACGCCGGGGCCGCCCGTACAGACGAGCAGGCGGATGGCGGGGTGCTTGTACATGAGGTCGGCGGTCTCGAGCGTGGGCTTGACGACCGACGCCACAAGGACGCGCGGGCCGCCTGCCGCCGCGCAGGCGCGGTTGACAAGGTCAACGGCGTAATTCGAGACCGAGATCGCGTTCGGGTGGGGGTTGAACACCACGCCGTTGCCCGCCGCGATCATACCGATCGAGTTGCAGATGACGGTCTCGGAGGGGTTGGTGGAGGGGGTAATGCTGCCGACAACGCCGAAGGGCGCCATCTCGGTCAGCGTGAGGCCGCGGTCGCCCGTTTTCACGGCGGCCACGATGTCCTCGGTGCCCGGGGTCTTGTCGGCCACCAGCATATGCTTGGCGGTCTTATGATCGACGCGGCCCATCTTGGTCTCGGCAACGCCGAGCTTTGCCATGATGGGGGCCTCCTTACGGGTCAACTCGCGGATGGCGGTGATGAGCTTTTCACGCTCCTCCACGCGCATCTCGCGGATCGCGCGATAGCCCGCCTCAGCGGCGGAAATAGCGTCACGCATGTCCTCGTAAACGCCGACGTAGCGGCGCCCGCCGAACTGCGTGGCATCGTACTCGGCCACCGCGGGGGCCGCGGCACCGACCTCACGCATCACGCGGTTGACGATCTCGGCGATCTCGGCTTCGGTCCACTGAATAGCCATGGCGCTCTCCTTTCTTAAAAGCTTGGGGAGCGCGGCTCAGCGGCCGAGGGCGGCAAGGACGCGGCGCGTGATCTCGGCGACGAGGTCGTCACCCTTCGGGGCATCGTCCTTCCCGCAGGTGCAGACGTGACCCTCCTCGTGGTGGTGGGCGCCGTTATCCTTGCAGCGGCACTTGTCGGTGCCGAGGTTCGAGCAGCGCTTGCAGCCGGGGTGACGGCCGGGGATGTTCATCTTCTTACGCAGCTCCATCAGCTTCTCGAGCTGCTCGCAGGGGATCTCGTCAACGCCGCCAAGCTCACGGGCGAACTTGCAGATCTTAGCATTGAACTCAACCTCCTCCATGAGGAAGAAGGCCTTGGTCAGCGTGTTGCCGACCGTCAGGGCGCCGTGGTTCTTCAGAAGGAAGGCGTCGTGATTCTGGAGGTAGGGATCGAGCGAGTCCGGGATCTCCATCGTGGAGGGGGTGCCGTACTCACAGGTAGGAATGGTACCGATCGTCAGGACCGCCTCGGGGAGGATGTACTGATCGAGCGGAACGTTGGCCACGGTGAAGGCGGTGGCTACCGGGGGGTGAGCATGCACGACAGCGCCAACGTCAGGGCGCTTCTGGTACACGCGCATGTGCATCTTGATCTCGCTCGAGGGGTTGAGCGTGCCCTCAAGCTTCTTGCCCTGGCCGTCGACCTTAATGATCATGTCGGGGGTGAGGGCGCCCTTCGAGACGCCGGTGGGAGTGCAGTAGTACTCGTTGTCGTTGACCTTGACGGAGATGTTACCGTCGTTGGCGGCAACAAAGCCCTTGTCATAGATCTTGTGGCCGACCTCGCAGATCTGCTTTTTGATTTCGTAGGGTGACATCATGGTGATTTATATCCTTTCTCTTATTTGCTAAGAAGACGCTGGGTATCGAGGGCGATCATATATTCCTCATCGGTGGGGATCACAAAGGTCTTGACGCGGGCGCCCTCGGCCGTGAGCTCCAGCTCCTTGCCGCGCGGGCCGTTCATGTTGACGTCCTCGTTGATGGCGATGCCGAGGTACTCCATATCGGCGCAGACGCGGGCGCGGAGGGCACGGTCGTTCTCACCGATGCCAGCAGTGAACACGAGAACGTCCACGCCGTTCATAGCGGCCACGTACGAGCCGATGATCTTTTTGATGTCGTAGGCGAGGATGTCGATGGCGAGGCGGGCGCGGGCGTTGCCCTCATTGGCGGCGGCCCAGACCTCACGGCCGTCACTCGACACGCCCGAAACGCCGAGAAGTCCCGACTTCGAGTTCAGCATCTTATCGGCCTCCTCGGGGGAAAGACCCTCCACACGCTGGAGATAAGTGACGACGGTCGGGTCGATGGAGCCCGAGCGCGTGCCCATGGGCAGGCCCTCCTGAGGCGTGAAGCCCATGGAGGTATCCACCGCCTTGCCGTACTTGGTGGCGGTGATCGAGGAGCCGTTGCCGAGGTGGCAGGTGATGACCTTCAGCTCCGAGAGGGGCTTGCCGACCAGGGCCTCGGCACGCTCGGTCACGTAGCGGTGGGAGGTACCGTGGAAGCCGTAGCGGCGGACCTGGTATTTCTCGTAATATTCGTACGGGATAGGATAGATGTAGGCGTAATCGGGGAGCGTTGCGTAGAACGAGGTGTCGAACACGCAGGCGAGGGGCTTGCCGGGCATCAGGCGGCGGCAGGCCTCAATGCCCTTGATGGCGGGCGGGCCGTGCAGGGGGTTGATCGGAACGATCGAGTAAAGGTAGTTGATCTCCTCGTCACCGACGAGCATCGAGCGGCGGAGCTTTTCGCCGCCGTGGGCCACGCGGTTGCCGATGGCATCGATCTCGGAGAGGTCGGCGATCACGCCGAGGGTGGGATCGGTGAGGAGCTTGAGAACGAGCGCAATGGCATCGTCGTGGTCGCGGAAGGTGACCTCCTCGTGATAGTCCTCCTTACCGGGACGCTTGTGCGTGATGGCGCCGCCGATGCCGATCTTTTCGCAAAGGCCCTTGGCGATCACGTCACCCGTGTCCATGTCAAACAGCTGGTACTTGAGAGACGAGCTGCCGGCATTGATGACCAAAATCTTCATGTGTTCTATCCTCCGTAAAATTTTTGCGTATATCTTCGTGCGGCGAGGATCATTCCTCGTGGACGCGCTTGGATTCGAGTGTGCGCTCATTCTCGCGCAAGGACCCCGTCACCCTCTCGCCGTTGCGGTAGGCGATGTAGTAGCAAAGGGCGTCCAGCACCATCAGGCGCGAGATGTGCGAGTTAAGGGCGAGCGAGCCGTGGCGCACCTCCTCGGTATCCGTGAGAAGCACAACGTCGCTCTGGCGGACGATGGGCGAGCGCTCGGTCCCCGTGACGGCAATGGTCACGGCACCGCGGGAGCGGGCGAGGCGGAGGCCGTCCACAATGTCCTTTGAGGAGCCCGACTGCGAGATACCGACGACCACGTCCCCCGCCGAGAGCTGGGAGATGGCGATGGTCTGCATATGCGTGTCGGCATAGGCGTAGGCGTTGCAGCCCGCGCGCAGGAACTTGTTGGCGGCGTCGGTAGCGACCGAGGCCGACGAGCCAAGACCGATGAGCACGCACTTGCGCGCCGTGGCAATGTGGTGCGCGGCGGCGGTCATGGTGTCCGCCACGAGAAGGCGCTTGGTCCGCTCAAGCGAGAGGTAGGCATCGTTGCACACCTTCTCAAGGATCTCAAAGCAGGAGTCGGTCGAGGTGATGGTCGGCGAGACCACGCGGTTCTCATGCTCGGTGGCGAGCGAGAGCTTCAGCTCCTGATAGCCCGAGTAGCCAAGGCGCTTCGAAAAGCGCACGATGGTGGCCTCGGAGCTTTCGGCAAGCTCGGCAAGCTCGGTGATCGAGTAGGGCATCACCTCACCGGGGTGAGAGAGGAGCCAGTCGGCCACTTTTTTCTCGCTTTTGCCCATCTCGTCGTAAAGGAGCTGGGCCTGAAGCAACGTTCGGTTCATGTTTTCTCCCTTCCGACGGTTTTTGAGGGCGGAAAATCAAAAAGTTTTTTCACCATTTATCATTTTACTATAAATCCTTCGGTTTGTCAATAAAAAAAATATTTATTGTGAAAAAGTTCACAAATAAAAATGTTTTTCGCGTTTTTGGTGTTGATTTTGCCACCGCTTTGGCTTGATTTGAAAACTTTTTTCACTTTACACCTCGTCCGAGCAGGGGGAATGAAAATATTTTTCACGTGTGGCGGCGGGGGGCGTGGGGGACCAAGCCCCCTCTCCGTCGGCTGCGCCGCCACCTC
>JAFQWT010000223.1 GCA_017407375.1 Clostridia bacterium | reverse complement strand
GGCCAGCACGTTGGCGAGCAGCTCGTGCAGGGAGAAGACGCTCTCAAAAAGGTAGAAGGCAAAAAAATCAATAAGGGTGGTCACTCCCCCGAAAAAGAGATAGAGGAGGGCCTCCTTGTGGGCCGAGTAGAAGGGGAAAAGGAGCCGCAAAAGGGGCAGGGACATCACACGGTCAAAAATGTCGCGCCTCGGCTCTTGCGGTGTCATCGGTCCTCTCTTCCTCCCATGCGGGAAAGCTCGGCCACCGCCCGCTGACGGTCGCGCTTGATGATGACGTCAAGGATGTTGCCCGTGGCAAAGGAAAGGAGTGCCGAGAGGAAGAGCAGCACCGCCACGATAAGCGTCGGCAGGCGCGGCACAAGTCCCGTTTGGAAGTATTCGATCAGCACGGGGATAAAGAAGCCGCAGCCCGCTCCGAAGAAGAGGAGAGCAAACAGGGTAAAGAAGAACATCGGGCGGTAGTCGCGGCACATAAAGAAGATGGTCTTAAGTACCCGCAGCCCGTCACGGACGGTGTTGAGCTTGGAAACGCTCCCCTCGGGGCGGTCGCGGTACTGCACGGGGATCTCCACGATCCTGAGGCGTCGGTCGAGGGCGTGGATCGTCATCTCGGTCTCCACCTCAAACCCGCGCGACAGCACGGGCACCGACTTCACAAACGCGTAGCTGAAGGCGCGGTAGCCCGTCATGATGTCCTTTACGTTGCCGTGGAAAAGGCGGTTGACCAGCCACTTCACGAGGCGGTTGCCCGTGTTGTGGAAGGGGCGCTTGTTCTCCTCGTAGTAGGTGGAGGAGAGGCGGTCACCGATCGCCATGTCGTAGCCCTCCTCAAGGACGGCGGCGCACAGCTCAGGGGCATGCTCGGCAGGGTAGGTGTCATCCCCGTCGGCCATCAGGTAGCAGTCGGCCTCGATATCGCGGAACATCGAGCGGATGACGTTGCCCTTGCCCTGGCGGTATTCGTTCCTCACCACCACGCGAGAGGGGTCGATCGCGGCGGCGATCTCGGCCGTTCTGTCGGTCGAATTGTTGTTATAGACGTACACCGTGGCCGTGGGCAGGACGCGCAGAAAATCGCGCACCACCTTCTCGACCGTGGCCTCCTCGTTGTAGCAGGGGAGAAGGACGGCAATGGTTTTTTCCTTATTCATGTGGTACCTCCGTCAAAGCCAGAATTCAAGAAGCGAGGGAAGGGTCGGGGGAAGAGTGATCCAATAGGTGTCAAGAAGCAGGGTCGCGTTGTGGATGAGCGAGAGGGTCAGCGAGCCGAGCAGCACCGTGCGCCACCTCCGCGCCGAGAGGGTACCGCTCCGCCCCGCAAGTCCGAGATACACAAGGAGCGCCGCAAAGAGGAGGGGGAAGGTGAAGTCGGCAAAGTAGCGGTGGAGGATCCCCGCCATATTGGCGTCGGCCAGGGCGATCACCACGCCCGCCCCCGCCGAAAGGAGAATGGGAAGAAGCAGTCCGCGGCGGGAAAGACGCGCGCGGTAGCGGCGACAGAGCAGGAAAAGGAGCAAAAGCGCAAAGGGGGCAACAAAGAAGACGCCGCCAAAGGTCGGCTCCCAGATGGTCTTGCCAAGATAATCGGTGTCAAGGTCGGAAAAACGGATGAAGGGGTAGGTGCTTGTGTACTTCGGCAGGGAAAAGAGGTACTGCCACGCCGCAAGTCCCAGCCGCCCAAAGCGCAGGCCGCGCACCGTCATATCGTTGGTCGTGAGGTTGTAATTCGCGCCGAAGTCAAAGGGGGAGGAGAAGCGGATGGCGTTATAGTACATCAGCCCCGCCGCCACCAGCGCGTAGGGAAGGACCAGGGCGGCAAAATTCACACCGCCGCGCCTTGTGGTCGGGAGGAGCGAGCGGTCGCGCACGTAGCGCCAAAGGAGAGGGAGACACAGCGCCGAGAGGAGGAGCATCTGCGGTCGGCACCCCGCGACAAGGGCAAGGCACAGCGCCGCAAGGGCAAGGCGCCATGCCGACAGCCGCTCCCCCGCCGTGGCAGAGTAAAGAAGGGCAAGCCCCGTGACCGAGAGGGAGAGCCCCGCCATGATCGGCACGCAGTAGAGCCCCGGATAGATAAGGATGGGCATCAGCCCCCCCGCCACCGCCAGCAGCACCGCAAGGAGGAGATAGGAGAGGAAGGAAAGGTCGGGGCGGTGGCGGAGGATCACCCGCCGCACCAGCGCAAACATGGAGATAAGGTAGAGGATCGCAAAGGCGAGAATGGCCATGTCGTTCGGCAGGTCAAGCCCCGTCAGAAGATAAAAGGGAAGATACAGGAGAAGGACGGGCACCACACCGAAGTAAACGTAATAGCTTCCCTCGTAATAGGCCGTGTCCCAACGGTAGAATTCTCCCGTCTCGGCCGCCAGCTCATCGCGGAGGGCGGTGTCGTAGGGGTTGTCCATCTCCTTTAAGAAGTCGGGCGGCTCGGCAGGGTAGGTGACCTCCCCCACCGCCAGCTGACGTGCCAGCGCCTGGTATTGGTCGTGGTAGGCGTTGATGTTGTTGCCAAGCCATTTTCCCGAGCCGATGATGCCGACCGTGCCAAGGATGAGGACAAGGCAAACTCCCATGGCCACGGCTTTTTCCGTCCACTTCTTCGTTCCTATCGTGTATTTGTAAAGGAAACTTGACGGTCTCAGCCAGAAGCCGAGGAACAAAACGAGGAAAACGGCGGCAAAGCGGAGGAGGGAAAAGTGGAAGGGCTTTGGGACGTTGGCGGTGATCGAGGTCACCGTGATGGTCTTGCAGTCCTCGGCCGTCAGCACAAGGACAAGCTCCTCGCTCGCGCCCGCCGTTTCCAAAAAGTGAAAGGCGGTGGCGGGGACTTCCGGCGTTATGCGCCGCCCGCCCAGCGTATAGAGGTTCTCGCTCCCCTCGTCGTCCGCGCGGATCGTGAGGACGATCTCAAGGGGCGTGCCGCCATCATCGTGGGCCACCGCCTCGATCTTGAGGTTTGCAAGCGGCAGGTCAAGCCCCTCGTAGGTGAAGGTCAGACTGTCACCGTAGGGCGTGTAGGTATCGCCCTCGCGGTCGCGGCATACGGGCTCCCGCACCAGGTGCTTGGAAAGGTCGTACGGTGAAAAGCCGCGGGAGGAGATGGCGCGGTAATTGAACACCGCCTCCGCCCCCGCCGCCAAAAGGAGCGTGAGCGTGAGTGACACGGCAAGGAGCCGCCACCCGCCCACGGGGCGAAGGGTGAGGAGAAGCAGGAGAAGCGCAAGAAGCACGGCGGCAAGAAGCGCTACAAGGACCGAAAAGCCCGAAAGGCGGAGGGGCGCCCAAAGATCGCCGAACAGCAGCACAAGCGCTGTGGCCGTTCCAAGGAAAAGGCCGCCCGCCCGCAGGTAAAGCGCGCGGGAAACAAGCATCGCCGCAGAGGGGCGCGGCGGCGGGGGATCGCTCCTTCCCGAAAGGGGGTGGAGGAGGGGGCGGAGCGCCGCCACCGCCAGCGAGAGCAGAAAAGAAAAAATCGCAATGAGCAGTAAAAGCACGGTCGTCCTCCCTTCCAAAAAATGCTACCCCTATCATAGCAGTTTTTTGTTTTCTTTGCAATAGCGGAGCCAATATTTTGCAGTATCGCCACAAAAAAATCACCTTAAGCACCCAAAAAACGGCGGCAGAGCGGGCTTTTTGTGCATTTTGCGAAAAATGGCGAGAAAATAATGCCGATATGTGTTGAAATTATCTTTCACCTATGTTATAATAATTTTAATATTTATATTAATTTTAAGGTAGGTGCGCTATGAAACGTACTCCCCTCGCAAACAAGGTCTGGCTCTCGTCCCCCACCATGCACGGAGAAGAGCTTTTTTATATGCAAAGGGCCTATGAGACCAACTGGATGAGCACCGTCGGTGAGAATATCAATGAGGTGGAGCGCCTGGTTTCCGAGC
>JAFQWT010000222.1 GCA_017407375.1 Clostridia bacterium | reverse complement strand
TCAAAGAGCACCTCGCCCAGCTGCTTCGGGGAATTGATGTTGAAAACGATGCCCGCCATCTCGGTGATGGCATTGCCAAGGCGGTCGGCGGCCTCGTGCAGCTCCCCATCGAAGGCGGCCAGCCCCGCGGTATCCACGCGGAAGCCCTCGGCCTCCATATCGGCAAGGACGGGCACGAGCGGCAGCTCCATCTCGGTGAGGACGTGCGCGCAGCCCGCCTCGGTCAGCTTTTTGTCAAGGTGCGCGGCCAGCGCCAGAAGGTGTGGGGCGGTGGGGGCCTCGGCAGGGAGGTCTACCCCAAGATAGGCGGCAATGAGCCCGTGCTCGTCAAGATGCCCGCCGGCGGGGTTTTCCACGTAGGCGGCCAGCATAACGTCGTAGGGCGGCACGGCGGGGCGGAGCCCCTCGGCACGGAGGCGGTGGTACCACGCCTTCGAATCGTAGACCGTCAAGGGCGTTTTCGAGTCAAAAAGCGGCGCGATCTCGGAAAGCGGGCCGCGGTAGAGCAGGAGCGTGTCACGGGTCGCCACGGCAAGCCCGTCCTCGGTCAGGGAAAGGGCCAGCCGCTCGCGCGGGAGGGCCAGCACGGCGGCGGCATCGGCCTCGGTGGCGGTGGGGACGTCGGCCGCGGGGGCGGCACAGTCGCAAACGCTTTCAAGACCAAGACGCGAGATGAGCTGGAAGAACTCGTATTTCACGCACACGTCGTGCATCTTAGCGCGGTCGGGCCCACGGTAGACAAGGTCGGCAAGCGTGACGTCGATGGGCGCTTTTGTGTCGATCGTCGCCAAAAAGCGCGAAAGATAGGCCGCCTCACGGTCACGGAGAAGCTTCTCACGCACCCCCTTGGCGATCGAGGGCGAGTCAATGGCCTCGTAAACGCCGTCGAGCGTTGCGAATTCGGCGATCAGCTTGTGCGCCGTCTTTTCGCCGATGCCCGTAACGCCGGGAATGTTGTCCGAGGAGTCGCCCATCAGGGCCTTGGCCTCAATGAGCCCCGCAGGGGGGAAGCCGTATTTCTCAAAAAAGAGGTCGCTGTCATAGCACAGCGTTTCCTTGTTGCCGATGAGAAGGACGTGGATCCTTCCGTCGATCAGCTGCAAAAGGTCGCGGTCGCCCGTCAGAATGTAGGCGGTCACGTCCTCGGCCGTGTGCGCTAACTGCGCCAGCGTGCCCTGCAGGTCGTCCGCCTCGTAGCCCTCCAGCTCCAAGACGGGGACCCCCATAGCGGAAAGGCACTCCTTGGCGTAGGGGAACTGCTCACGCAGCTCGTCGGGCGCGGGCTTGCGGTTGGCCTTGTAGGCCTCGTACGCCTTCTTGCGGAAGGTGGGGGCGGGCAGGTCGAAGGTCACGGCGGCATAATCGGGGTGGAGGGCGTCGAGCTGCTTTTGAAGGATCGAGAGCATGCCGTACACCGCGTTCGTGTTCTTGCCGTCCCGCGTTGTCAGGGGGCGGATGCCGTAATAGGCGCGGTTTAAGGTACTGTTTCCGTCAACGATCAAGAGCTTCTTCATCGCTGTCCTCCTCGCTGTCGGTCGGCGCGTCCTCCTCGGTGGGGAGCGGCTCCCTTGTGACCGTAAAGTCGGTGATATACTGCCCCTCGGCCGTCTCGGCACGGATGGCGGCGAGATAGGCCGCCACCAGGCGGGCGGTGGCGTAGAGGAAGACGCCCAGCATCGCAAAGTCGGCCGCGGTGCTGCCAAGCAGGGAGGTACCGTGCACGGCCTCGTAGAGCAGGTTCGGCAGGCAGAGCGTGGCCGAGAGCATCACGGTCACCGCCGTGACGTAGGTGTGGAGCGCCCACTTGGCACGCAGGAGCGCGATCCTTGCCTCGCCAAGGAAGAAGAAGGCCACGGCGATCCAGGCGACCGCGGCCAGCATCTTGTTCGGCTCGTTGATCCTGACGGCGGGGTCAAGGTGCAGGTACAGGGTGTAGAGCACCGCCCCCACGGCGGGCGCCAGCGTCAGCATGGCGCGCGCAGGGCCCACGGCGCGGCCGTCAAAGGCGCGCACCGCAAACAGCCCCGCCCCGCAAAGCAGCGAAAGCGCCGCCAAAAGGGCCGCCACCGAGGCGACAGGGGAAAAGAGAGGGGCGGAAAAGCTGCCAATGGCCGAGACGGCCAGCGTTACCCCGAAAAAGACGAGCGCGATCCCAAGATAGATCCCCGAAAAGAGGGTGGGAAGATCGCGGTAGTCGGTGGTGGCAACGAAAAAGCCGCGTAGCTCATGGGTGAGGACGGCCAAAACGGCAATCACCGTCACAAGGAGCGCCGCCATGGCAATGGGGAGCGCCCTCCCGTCAAAGTAGCCGAGGGCGGCATCGTAGTCCGAAAGAAGCGCCACCGACCGCAAAACGATGGCTACTGCCGCCACGATGGGGGCGGCAAGAAGATAGAGGAGGTAGGTGCGTTTGTTGTTTTTTGACATGACCGTCTTCCTTTTTATTATATAGGGCGCCGCCGCAGCGTTCGGTGGCGGCGCCTTGGAGTCTTACCCTTATTTTACTTTCTGTTTATGAACGGAATGTAAACAACTCAGCGCCGCCGACAAAAAAAGAGGGAAAACGGGGTAAAAATGCCCTGTTTTTTCTCTTTTTGTGCAATGTGTACAAAGAATTGGTGAAAAAATCTCCGAATTTTCTACGGGGATTTTTTGAGAAAAATTTGCCTGTGGACTTGCATTCTACGATGCTTTTATGTATAATAGTAGGGCTTGATGTGCGATGAAGCGAAAGGTTGCTACCGCCCCTGGGTAGGGAATTTTCGTGGAGTATGTCCGAATAACCGGGCGAAGTCGATGTGTGAAGGGAACACACCGCCTTGCCGTCTCCGGAATTGCGTAAAAGCAATCCGGCTTCTTTCGGGGGACCGAAGGAACGCACGGCGGGGTGTGAAGAATGACAGCCCTCCAAAATTATTAAAAGGAGGAATCCAAACCATGGCAAACGCAAAAATCAGAGTTCGTCTCAAGAGCTACGATCACACACTGGTGGACGCCGCCGCGGCTAAGGTCGTGGAGGTCGCCAAGAGAAACGGCAGTGCCGTCTCGGGCCCCATTCCGCTGCCCACCGAGCGTGAGATCGTGACCATCCTGCGCGCCGTCCACAAGTACAAGGATAGCCGTGAGCAGTTTGAGACCCGCACTCACAAGCGTCTGATCGACATTCAGAATCCCCAGTCGAAGACGGTTGAGGCCCTGATGAGCCTCGAGCTGCCTGCCGGTGTCGAGATCGACATCAAGGCATAACTTAGTTTCTCTACCACTTCTTGTGGTCACGTTGGCGTTCCGCTCTGCGGAAAATTCAAACGTCAACCAATAACCAGGAGGAAAAATGAAAAAAGGCATTATCGGTAAAAAGCTGGGCATGACTCAGATTTTCGATGAAGTCGGAAATGTCATCCCCGTTACCCTGATCGAGGCCGGTCCCTGCCCCATCGCGCAGAAGAAGACCGTGGAGATCGACGGGTACGAAGCTCTGCAGCTCGCGTTTATGGATTGCAGAGAGAAGGTCGTTTCGGCTCCCGAGCTCGGCCACCTCAAGAAGGCCGGCATCGGTGCGAAGAAGCACCTCAAGGAGTTCCGCCTTGCCGATTGCAGCGCGTACAACGTTGGTGACGTCGTGTCTGTCGATACCTTCGCCGCAGGCGACAAGGTCGACATTACGGGTACGACGAAGGGCCGCGGCTACACGGGCGCGATCAAGAGATGGAACCTGCACAAGCTGAGAATGACCCACGGCGTTGGCCCTGTCCACCGTCAGTCGGGCTCGATGGGTGTTATCGACCCTGCGAGAATTTTCAAGAACAAGAAGATGGCCGGTCAGTACGGTAACGAGCAGGTGACGATCCAGAACCTTGCCGTTGTCAAGATCGATGCCGAGAAGAACCTCATCGCAGTGAAGGGCGCCGTTCCCGGTGCTAAGGGCGGCATCGTCTTCATTCGCGATTCGGTGAAAGCATAACGGAAGGAGGAAGTTAGAATGCCTACTATGAAAGTTATGGATATGACGGGTAAAGAGGTCGGCTCGATCGAGCTCTCCGAAAAGGTGTTCGGCGCCGAGGTCAACGGTGCGCTCCTTCATACCGCTGTCAGAACCTATCTTATGAACCAGCGCCAGGGCACGCAGTCCACCCTCACCCGCAGTGAGGTCTCGGGCGGCGGCAAGAAGCCCTGGAAGCAGAAGGGCACCGGCAGAGCGAGACAGGGCTCGACCCGTTCTCCTCAGTGGGTCCACGGCGGTATCGCCCTCGGCCCGAAGCCCCGCTGCTACCGTCTTACGATGAACAAGAAAGCGAGAAGAGCTGCCATGTTCAGCGCCTTCTCCTCCAAGGTGGCCGCCGGCGAGATGATCGTTGTCAACTCGATCGCCGCTGCCGAGTACAAGACCAAGACCATGACCGCGATGCTTGAGGCCCTTGGTGCCGGCAAGCGTGCGCTCATCGTCCTTCCCGAGGTCGACAAGATCGTCGTGAAGAGCTGCGCCAACATTCCCGGCGTTAAGACCGCGGTCTGCAACGCGCTCAGCGTTTACGACATCCTCAACTGCGATACCTTCATCGTGGCTGAGGCGGCCGTTAAGAAGATCGAGGAGGTTTATGCCTAATGAAAAGCATTGAAAACGTCATCGTCAGACCTCTGATCACCGAAAAGAGCATGGCTGCCATCGCCGAGAAGCGCTACGTCTTCGAGGTGGCCAAGGATGCGACCAAGGCGGACATCGCCACGGCCGTTGAGACCATGTTCGGCGTTGAGGTTGCGAGCGTAAACACCATCAACATGAAGAAGAAGCCCAAGCGCCTTGGCGTCCACATGGGCTACACCGGCGAGTGGAAGAAAGCCATCGTCACCCTTACCGAGGGCTCTAAGTCGATCGCCTTCTTCGACAGCATGAACTGAGAGGAGGTAACGAAGAATGGCAACGTTTAAGTACAATCCTACCACTCCGTCGCGCAGACACATGTCGGCGCCCTCCTTTGAGGAAGTTACCAAGTTCGAGCCCGAGAAGTCCCTCCTTGCTACCAAGAAGAAGAACGCGGGCCGTAACAGCTACGGTAAGATCACCGTCCGTCATAAGGGCGGCGGCAACCGTCAGAAGTACCGTCTTATCGATTTCAAGCGTCAGAACTCTTCTCCCGCCACCGTCGTTGGTGTTGAGTACGACCCCAACCGCACGGCCTACATCGCGCTCCTGCAGCACGAGGATGGCAAGAAGAACTACGTGATCGCTACGGCGGGCCTGCGTGACGGTGACGTCATCTACTCGGGTGCCGATGCCGACATCAAGGTCGGTAACACCCTCCCGATCGAGAACATCCCGGTCGGTACCTTCATTAATAATATTGAGCTTTACCCCGGCAAGGGTGCTCAGCTCGTCCGTTCCGCCGGCGCCGCGGCTCAGCTGATGGCGAAGTAGAACGGCGTGGCTCAGGTCCGTCTGCCCTCCGGTGAGGTCCGCATCGTCCGTCTCGACTGCAAGGCCACCATCGGTCAGGTCGGCAACATCGAGCATGACACCGTCAAGCTCGGTAAGGCCGGTAAGACCCGCCACAAGGGCATCCGTCCTACCGTCCGCGGCTCGGTCATGAACCCCTGCGATCACCCCCACGGCGGTGGTGAGGGCAAGTCGCCCATCGGTCGTCCCGGCCCTGTGACTCCTTGGGGCAAGCCCGCCCTCGGTTACAAGACCCGTGACCGTAAGGCAAGGACCGATAAGTTCATCG
>JAFQWT010000221.1 GCA_017407375.1 Clostridia bacterium | reverse complement strand
GTTCCGCTCGGTGGTGCCGGGCTCGGCGTACATCGAGTGGAGGTTCACCCGCGGTGCCAGCGGGGAAAGCGAGAGCGCCAGGTCCATGTCGGCCCGCAGCTCATCGCCGTTTCTCGCGCGGCCGGGATAGCTCCCCGTCACCACCATGTCGCCGCCCGTGCGGGTGGCCTCCAGCCCGGTGACGTCGTCTCCCTGCCAGCACTGGAGTGAGACGGCCGCCCGCCGCGCCCTCGCTATGGCGGCCTCGGTGTCCACACCAAAGGCGCGGTACACGCGCCTTGCGTCCTCGTAGGCCTTAAGGACGCTGTCCTCGGTACGGTAAGAATACATTGCAGCACCTCGCGTTTTTTCTTTTATTGTAACCGAGGCGGCCCGGGGGTGTCAAGGGGCGTCGGCGCATTTTTGAAAGTGGGAAAAAGCACCCACGGCAAAGATAAAAGCGGCACCGCGGTGCCGCTTTCATAGGAGAAGGTAAAGGAGCGCCGCAAGGGCGGCGGCAAAGAGGCCGGAAAGGAGGTTGACCGTCCCGTTCGTGACGGCGGCCACCCCCCCAAGGCGCTCGGCCTCGGTGTCGCAGTGGCGGCGCCGTTCGGTGGCGGCCCCGCACACGCGGCAGCGGAATTTCCCTTGGACGAGGGAGCCGAGGACGCTGTCGAACAGCATCCCGAGAAAGGCGGCAAGGGCGGCAACGGCAGCCCCGAGCGGGCCGAGCTCGGAAAAGAAGGAGAGGAGAAAGCCGACGGCCGCCGCCAGGAGCGCAAGGAGCGTGCCCGCGGCACTCACCCCGCCCGAGCGCCCGCGCGGAACGCGGCAAAGGCGGCAAATATCGCGCACCGTCCCCCCGCACAGCGTGCCAAGGTCGCTGGCCACGGTGTCGGAAAAGAACTCGGTCACCGAGGCGTAATAGGCCACAAGCCAGCAGGGGTGGGGAAGGAGGGCGTAGCCAACAAGGCACAGGGTGCCGACAAGCCCGTTGCACGCCACCTGACGGACCCCGCGCGCCCCGCCCGCGTGGCGGCTCTTTTTACGCTTGGCCACGGCGTGCACGGCGGCACAAA
Organism: Clostridia bacterium; assembly: GCA_017407375.1. Lineage (GTDB taxonomy): Bacteria > Bacillota > Clostridia > Oscillospirales > CAG-272 > UBA1740. Next base: position 1,100 of record JAFQWT010000221.1, on the reverse strand, counting down.
GCCCAAAGATGACGACGATATACCCCGCCGCGTGATAGCCGCCGAGGGCAAGGATCGCGATAAGCATCCCCGCCGCAAGGAGCGCCGCGGGGAGCGTCAGCACGCGGCCGCGGACGGCAAGGAGAGCGATGAGGGCGCCAAGCGGCAGCCCGATGAGCGCGCGCGTCAGCATACCGTCACCAGCGCCACAAGGGCGCTCACCCCGAAAAGAATCGCGGGGTTATCGTATTTCCCCGTCAAAAGCTCCAGCACAGCCGCCAGAGCCGCGGCGCCCACCAGCCACAGGGGCGGGAGCACGAGAGCAGGGAAGCATAGACCGAGGAGCGCCATGCCAAGCGCCGAGAAAAGGAAGCAAAGGAGCGTCCCCTCCCAGGATTTTCCGAAAAGGAGCGCGTGGCGCCGCTTGAGGGGCGAGGTTAGCAGGGCGGCAAAGCCGTCCCCCAGTGCCAGGCACGCAATGGCCGCCCCCTCCGCCACAAGGAAGGGGGGATAGACCGCCGCCACGGCGTTGGCAAGGGTGATCGAGAGGGCGTAAAGAAAGATGCCGTAGGGGTTCTTCGGGTTGACCATGGAGGGCACGAGGCGGAAGCGCGCCACAAGAAAGAGCGCCACCGTCACAAGCGACGGTATCAGAAGAAGGCCAAGGGCATCCTCACGGAAGTAGTGGTACTGAATGACGAACACAAAGCCGATAAGGATGTGCGTCAGCTTGCGCGTGACGCCTGCCGGCACGTGAAGATAGCGGTGGAGAAGAAACGACAGCAAAACAACGAGAAGAATATAGCCGCATTCGACAAGGTATCCCATACGTCTACCTCCTTTCGTGAGGGTCGCAGCGCCGCCCTTGTGTTTTTTATTGCTTATAGAATAGCACACCCCGAAAGCGATGTCAAGAAAATATTGAAGAAAAGCGCGGTGGCGGGGGTATCGTCTCGGGACGGCGTCGGAAAAGGCGAGGGGATTTCGCCTTTTCCCCGCCCCTCGGTCAGGCGCGGCTCTGACCGCTCCGCGCTCATTCACTACCGCGCCCATTCGACCCCCGAACCCACAATGGCAAAAAAGAAGCCCCCCCATGAAGGGGGGCTTCTTTTTGGTGCCGG
>JAFQWT010000220.1 GCA_017407375.1 Clostridia bacterium | reverse complement strand
TCTCCGCTCTGGCGGAACTGCCCCTCGTGCAGACCCTTGGCATACAGAAATGCCTCGCGGATCTTGTCTAAGTCGTATAGCTTTTTGGTGCCCTCAAGCGTGCTAAGAAGGCCTTCGATCTCTTTGTACATATCACCCTCACGCCTGCTTCATCTGGGAGCGCAGGCGACGTAAAAGATTGGATTTTTCCAGGTCGGTCTTGGTCTGGGAGTATTGCAGACGGAAGCGGTAGACCTCCTCACTGACCTCCTCAATGCCGAGAAGGTTCAGCTCCTGGAGGATGCGAATGATGAACTTGAGCTTCACGTAACCGATGCTCCCCGTGTAGCCCGAAAGCTGAGAGAGCAGCGCACGGTGGGTCAGCACCTCACCCCCCGCGCGGACCGTGCGGCGGACAAGGGTATAAACGGCGGCAAAGTCCTCACGGCTCGGCAGGACGTTCTCCTCCTCGGTAAAGGCACCGCCCATGCGGATCTCCTCGTAGCGCTCCCGCGCCTCATCAAAGAGGCGGACGTCCCCGTCGCTGAGGCGGATGTCCCGCACGATGAGCTGCACCGAGCGGCGGCCGCACCATTCGTTGATGTCGGGGTTGAACATCACGTCCACGCGGTCACCGACGAAAAGATCGAGCTCGGAGAGCGGCATGGAGAAGCACATCGCCGTGAAGGCGGTATGCTCGTCACCCAGAAGGAGGCGCGTGTGCTTGCCCCCGCTGATCGAGGCACATTCAAGGACGGTCAGCGAGCGCAGGACAAAGGTAGGCACGGGGTTTTCAACGCCGTAGGGCTCAAGGATCCCCAGCTCCTCGCAGAGCGACATCGAAAGGTCGGAGAGCGAAAGCTCACAGTCGGCCTCCATGGTGGGGATGCGGTCCTCCTCGCGGAGCTTTTCCCGCGCGTACTCGTTGATCTTCTCGCGAAAGAGCGGGAGGTTGCCGCGCGTGACCGAAAGGCCCGCAGCCAGCTCGTGCCCGCCAAACTTGACAAGGGTATCCGAGGCATAGACCAAGGCATCGACAAGGTTAAGGCCCTTGACGCTCCGCCCCGAGCCCTTCCCCACGTCACTGTCGGCCTTCTCCGCCTCGTCAAAGGAAACGAGGATGCAGGGCAGGCCGTAACGGTCGGTAATGCGGGAGGCAACGATCCCGATGACGCCGTGGTGCCAGCCGTCCGCCGCCAGGACGATGACGGGGTCGTCTTCAAAGTCGTGCTCTCTTTCGATCTTCTCGTAGGCCTCGGCCATGATCTTGTTTTCCTCGGCCTGGCGCTCACGGTTGGCCTCGCACAGCTCCTCGGCTAAGGCCTCCGCACGGGCGGGCTCCTCGGTCAGGAAAAGCTCGGCGGCCAGGGAGGCACTGCGGATGCGGCCCGCCGCGTTCAGGCGGGGGGCAATGGTATAGCCGATAAAGCCCGAGGTGATCTTTGTCTGCTTGGCGGGCTTTTTGCCATCCCCCTTCCCCGAGGAGCGCACGCTCTCACAAAGGGCGGAAAAGCCGATGCGGGGCGAGGTATCGAGGCGGCGGAGCCCCTCCTTGACGATCAGGCGGTTCTCCTCACGGATCGGCATCACGTCGGCGATCGTGCCGATGGCGATAAGATCGGCGTATTTCTCACAAATGCGGCGCGCACACGCGGCGCGGCTGTCACCGCTGACCGTCTCCTCGTACGCCAGAATGAACTTGAAGACCACGCCAACGCCCGCAAGCTCACAGAAGGGATAGCGGCTGCCGGGGCGGTGGGGGTTCAGAACCGCCACGGCGGGCGGGAGGGTCGGCAGGCACTCGTGGTGGTCGGTGACCACAAAGTCGATGCCCAGCGTTTTGGCGTAGGCGATCTCCTCGGTGGCGGTCACGCCCGTGTCCACCGTGACGATGAGCGAGGTACCCGCGCGGTGGAGGGCATCGATGGCGGCGCAGGAAACGCCGTACCCCTCGCCCGAGCGGTTGGGGATATAGTAATCCGCCTTGGCGCCTTGGGAGCGGAGGTACAGAAGGAGGGTGCAAACGGCGGTCACGCCGTCCACGTCGTAGTCACCGTAGACCGTGATTTTCTCGCCCCGCTCAATGGCAAGGCGGACGCGCTCGATCGCCTTTTCGGCATCGTCAAGGAGAAAGGGATCGCAAAGGATCTCGGTCTCCAGGCGCAGAAAGGAGGCGGCCCGCTCGGGCGTTTGGTAGCCGCGGTTGTAGAGCAGGCGCGAAACGACCATGCCGATGCCAAGCTCCTCGGAGATGGCACGGACAAGGGGCAGCTCACGCTCTGTCACGCGGTCACGGAGCACCCATTTTTTCAGTGTTTTTCCGTTTTTCTTATGCATTGTATGTTCCTGTTGCGATCTTTCGATCGCCTTCCTATGTAATACGTCTTAAAGGCACGGACGGTAGCGCGATAGGATCGCAAGTGCCGTGCGGAGCCCGTCCAGGGCGGCGCTGGTGATGCCGCCGGCATAGCCGGCGCCCTCCCCTGCGGGGTAAAGGTTGTCGGTCCCCTCCGCCGTGCGGAGCTCGGTGCGCAGAAGGCGCACAGGGGCCGAGGTGCGGGTCTCCGCCCCCGTAAGGACGGCATCATGGGCGGCAAAGCCCGAAAGGCGGCGGTCAAACGCCAGAATACCGCGCGCAAGGGCGGCGGTCACAAAGGGGGGAAGATAGTCCGAGGGCGAGGAGAGCGTCACGCCCTCCCCCTCCATATAGGTGGGCAAAATGCGGGAGGGCGCGGTGCCGCGCTTCCCCTCCAGAAAATCCCCGACCGTGGTGACGGGGGCGGCATAGCGCCCGCCGCCGGCGGCAAAGGCCGCCCGCTCAATGCGGCGCTGGAAGTCGATGGCGCCAAGCGGAGTATTCCCGTAATCCTCACAAAAGACCGAAACGGCAAGGGCGGCATTGGAATTGCGACCGTCACGGGCGTGCTCACTCATCCCGTTGACGACAACGCCCCCCTCCTCGCTGGTGGCGGCAACGACCGTGCCGCCGGGGCACATACAAAAGGTGTAAACGCCGCGCGTGTCGGTATCGGCGGAGAAATTGTAGGCGGCGCGGCCAAGGGCGGGGTGCCCGGCAAAGTCGCCGTACAGGGCCTTATCCACGTCCTCGGCCAAGTGCTCGATACGCACACCGACCGAAAAGGGCTTGGGCCGCACGGCAAAGCCGCCGTCAAGAAGCGCGCGGTAGGTATCGCGCGACGAGTGGCCAATGGCAAGGACAAGGGCGCCGCAGGGGATCTCCCCGCGGTCGGTGAGGGCCGCCACCGCGCGCGTGCCCGCCATCACGGGCGAGAGAAAGCGCGTATGGTACAAAACGCGGCCACCCGCCTCCTCAATGCGGCGGAGCATGGCCGATACCGTACCGAGAAGGAGATCGGTCCCCACGTGCGGGCGCGCCTCGGTCAGGATCTCCCGCGGGGCGCCAAACTCCACAAAACGCGAAAGGACGTAAGCCGTCATCGGGTCATTGACACGGGTGACAAGCTTTCCGTCCGAAAAGGTGCCGGCGCCACCGGCGCCGAACTGGATATTGGTATTGGGGTCAAGGACGCGGTCACGGCAGAAGCGGGCGTAGGCCTCACGGCGCTCCTCTACCCCGCCGCCGCGCTCAAGGACAAGGGGGGCATACCCCGCCTCCGCCAGCAAAAGGGCGGCGAAAAGGCCGCAGGGGCCGGTGCCCACCACCACGGGGGGCGCCGTAAGCGGCTCATGACCGAGGGCGGGCGCGGGCATCTCCTCAAGGAGGCGGGTGAGCCCCGCCCGCTCAAGGCGCGAGGCATCGCGCTCTGAGAAATCGCCCGTGACGGCCACGGTAAACACAAGGCGGACGTCCCGCCGCTTGCGGGCATCCACCGAGCGGCGGTAGACCGAAAGCTCCGCACCCTGCGGCAGGGCGCCAAGGCGGGCAAGACGGGTGCGGACCTCGGCCAGGACCTCCCCACGGTCGGTGTCAGGCGTTACCGAGAGGCCACTGTAAAGGAAGGTCATACGGAGGCCGGCACGGTCAGGGCGGCCACCGCCACCGCGGGCTCCGCCTCACGCAGGCCGTCGGGGTCGTTCACGTACATGGTGCCACACCAGATGATGGCGGCCAGAAGAAGGCATACAAGATAGAGCCAGGGGTTAAAGCGCAGAAAGAAACGGCGCAGCTTCCTCTTCATTTTCATTCTTCCGTTTCCTCCTTTTTGGGTGCAATACTGCCGTGGGTGCTGAGCAGGATCTCCGAGAGACGGAGCTTCAGCGTTTGCGAGGTGAAATCACGCGTCAGCGTGCGGTTGTAGGCCAGGGAAATGGTCCCCGTCTCCTCCGAGACCACGATGATGACGGCATCGCACGACTCGCTCATGCCGAGGGCGGCGCGGTGGCGTGTGCCAAGGTTCGGGTCCACGTCCTGACGGCGCGTCAGGGGGAGGAGGCAGCCCGCCGCGCAAACGCGCATATTGCGGATGACCACGGCCCCGTCATGCAGGGGCGAGTTCGGGAAGAACACGCTCTTCAGTATGTAGGGCGTGAGCTTGGAGTCCACGTCCACCCCCGAGCGGATGATGTCACCAAGCTTTGTTGACCGCTCGATAACGATGAGCGCCCCCGTTTTGGTGCGGGCCATGTCGGTGGCCGCCTCGCAAATGGCGTTGATGCCCTCCACGGTGGCCTCGTTCCGCGTGTCGCCCGAGAAATTCTTGAAGTTCTTCAGCGGCTCACCGCCAAGCTTCTCCAGGGCATCGCGCAGCTCGGGCTGGAAGATGAGCACCAAAACGAGGATCCCCGCCTCGGAGATCAGCTCAAGGATCGTACCAACGGCGTAGAAATTGAGGGTGCGGGAAAGCAACAGGGCAATGAGCCAGATGGCAAGACCCATCAGGAGCTTGCCCGCGCGGCGGTCCCAAAGAAAGCGGACGGCCACGTAAAGGATCAGCGAAAGGAGAAGAACGTCAAGCACCGAGCGCACGATGTCAAAGGCGCTCATCGACGAAAACTGACGACCGAGGAAGGCAAAGAGACTGCGGAAAAGCCCCCCGTCCGCCGGTGTAGCCATGGTCAGAAGATTCATACGGCTCCATTCCCCCGCTCCGAGGTGCGGTGCGGGCAAAAAGTGTAATAATGATACAGCTTATTATAACACATATTATTACCGTGCGCAAGAGAAAAACGCAACTTCCCCCGTCTTTTCCCCCTATATTTTCACAAAACGGCTTGACAAGGGGCCTTTTGTTTGTTATAATTGTCTCAAATGAGACAAACGGAGGAGCCCTATGACCGAAAAGGACGCCTTTTGGCACTGCACCCTGGCCCGCGACCTGACCGATAGTGAAAAGGAGGCGGCCTTCCTGGCCCTTGACCCGCGCGCCGTCCGCTACCCCCAGGGCGCCGCTGTGGTAAGGGCGGGTGCCCCCTTTGCCGCCGTCGGCCTTGTGGCCGAGGGCACGCTTTCCGTCACGCGGGGCGGCGAGCATCGCCGCGTGATCCACAAGGAGCTTGGCCCTGCCGAGATCTTCGGCGTTTCCTCCCTCTTTGGGAATGGGGAGGGCTTCCCCACCACCGTCACCGCCAAGACCGAGGCGCTGGTGCTGTTCCTTGACGAGGCAGGCGTCTCCCGCATGCTGGCCGCCGTGCCGCGGGCGGCGGTGGGCTACAT
>JAFQWT010000219.1 GCA_017407375.1 Clostridia bacterium | reverse complement strand
CGGTGCAGCATCCGGCAAATAAAGTTGATTCAGGCATTTATACTACCCACTTTGACTTCCACTCGATTCACGATACCATTCTCAAGCTCGATGAGCTCGGACACGATATGCCGACCAAGTACAAGATGCTCGAGCGCTACACGAACACCAGCGTTCTCGACGTCAAGATGAATGACCCCGCCGTCTATAAGCTCTTCACCTCGATGGAGCCGCTGGGCGTCACGGGGGAGGCCGTCGGCTGCCAGGTCGGCACGCTCGGCCTTCCCGAGATGGGCACGCGCTTCATCCAGCAGGTGCTGGTGGATGCCCAACCGAAGAACTTTGCCGACCTTTTGCAGATCTCGGGCCTGACCCACGGCACCAACGTTTGGCTCGGCAACGCGCAGGACCTCATCAAGGAGGGCATCTGCGATATCTCCGAGGTCATCGGTACGCGTGACGGCATCATGCTCTACCTCATCCGCCGCGGTCTTGAAAACGGCATCGCCTTCAAAATCATGGAGGACGTCCGTAAGGGCAAGGGGCTGAAGCCCGAGTACGAGACCGAGATGCTGGCCCACGGCGTTCCCGCGTGGTACATCGCCTCGTGCAAGAAGATCAAATACATGTTCCCGAAGGCGCACGCCGCGGCGTACGTCATGTCGGCCATTCGCCTGGCGTGGTACAAGATCTACCGCCCGATGGAATTCTACGCGGCTTATCTGTCGGTCGCCCCCAACGGCTTTGATGCCACGGTGGTCGGCGGCGGCATCAGCGCCGTCTCTCGCCGCATCGATGAGATTGCGGAGAAGGCCAAGACCAAGGAGGCCACCCCGAACGATGAGGCCCAGCACGCCGTGTTGCTGCTTGTCCGTGAGGCGCTCCTGCGCGGCGTTAAGTTCCTTCCCGTCGATCTCTACCGCTCGGACGCCCGCTATTTCCTTCCCGAGGACGGCGCCATCCGCATGCCCTTCTCGGCGCTCGGCGGCCTTGGTGAGACCGCCGCCGCCAAGATCGTGGAGGTGCGCGAGGCAGGGGACGTCTACTCGGTGGACGAGCTGCGCCGTAAGGCGGGCCTCTCCAAGACCATCATTGAGCTTCTCCGTGAGGAGGGCGTGCTCAAGGGGCTTTCGGAGACCGAGCAGTTCTCCTTCTTCTAAAAAACTCAAACATCAGCCACCAAAACCGTTGTTTTGTAAACAAAACCTTTCAATTCACGATCAAAAGGAAAAGAAGGATGAGGGGGAGGAATTCGTCCTCGCACCCGTCGGACAGCAAAAGGATGGCAAGCCCCAAAAGCAAAAGGTCCCCCGTGTCAACGCCCGCGGGGAGGAAGCGGCCAAGGAGCGGCGCCCCCGCCCCCTTCGGCCTCTCGTCACACCCGGGCGCACCCGCCTCCTCTCGCGGCTCCACGTCCCCGTCACACGGCGCCTCCTTCGGAGGTGGCTCCTTGGGCGGCGGGCGGTGGCCTCGCTCCTCGTCCGCCCCACGGTGCCGCCCCCCAAGGGCTGTGCCGTGGTATTCGGGGGGCATCCGTCCCTCGCCCCTATCGGAAAAATCGCGACTGTACATGCCATCACCTCATTTCTTATCCTCAAACAGCTCTAAGATCTCAAGGATGCGGACGGCCCCGTCCAGCGCCCGCCGCCTTGGCGGTGACAGGTAGGGGGAAAGCGCACAAAGGAGCGCTGAGCGCTCGCTGTGCCGTCCTCCCTTTGGCGGGAGTGGCGGTGCCACCACGGGGAGGGCCGCCTCGCTCTGCTCACGGCTCCCCTCGGGCGGCGGTGCCTCCCGGCCCCCCGCCTCTCCGAGATTTGCGACAAGATTCCGTAGTCCCGCCAGCGCCTGCGGCTGGGAGAGCAGTCCACCGAGAAGGCCCGAAAGGTCGGGCGTTTCCCCCGCCATCTCAGCTTTCTCCTCGGGCGCGGCGCAGCGTATCCAACGCCTCGCCCACGTCCTTCTCGCTCTTACCTGCTAAGATGGCGCGCAGGCGGGCCATATCCCCTGCGGAGGGCTGCCCCTCGGGGAGGGAAATGCCGCCCGCCTTTGCCGCCATGGAGACGATCCTCCAAAGCTCACTGTCGCTTTTTTTAAGCAGGGCGGACATCTGTTTGGCATCAAATTGCATTGCTTTCACCTCGCTTATCGAAATGTATTAGCAGTATATGCGGAAAGGAGGGCGCCTGACATGGCCCACATGAAATTCCTCGTCATCTCGGATACCCACGGTAAGACCGCCCCCCTCCTTCGCGTTCTTTCCCGCCACGCCGATGCCGATGCCGTCCTTTTTCTCGGGGACGGACTTAACGAGATCGAGGCGGCCGCCGCCGCGGGCGGGCTCCCCCCCATCCTTGCGGTGCGGGGCAACTGCGACTCGCCCGTCTCCCCCTACGGCTGCGTGCGGGAGGAGGAGCTGACGGTCTCGCTTGGCGGACACCGCCTTCTCCTTTCCCACGGGCATACCGCCTCGGTCAAGTCCTCACCCCTCGGCCTTGTGGCCATGGCCCGCCGCCGTGAGGCCGACGTCGTCCTTTACGGCCACACCCACGTGGCGCGCGAGACCTACCTCGGCGAGGAGGAGGGCGGCCCCCTCTGGCTCCTTTGCCCCGGCAGTCTTGGCCGCCCCGCGGACGGCGCTCCCTCCTTCGGCCTTTTGACGCTGGACGGGAGCGGCTCGGTGCTTTTCTCGGTCGGAAGGGAGGGCTGACGTGCAGATCCTACCCTCGATCGGGGCCTTCATTGGCCGTGTCAACGGGCGCGACCCCCACGCCTTCCTTCGCATATCCGACCGCCTGGAGGCCGAGGCCTTTGAGTTTTTGATGTACGAGGCCTTCTATCCGCGCCTTTCGGAGATCCTCGGCGATTACCGCGCCTCGGGGCTTTCCTTTCCCGTGTTTCATATAGAAAAGCGCATCGGGGAGCTGGTTACCCTCGGCGAGCTTGCCAATGCCACCGACCGCTTTGAGAGGAACCTTGAGGCCGCCGCCACCCTCGGTGCCGACACGCTCGTGCTCCACCTGTGGAACGGCCCGCCCTCGGACCGTGAGTTTTCAAGAAACCTCGCGGCTTACGCCACCTTTGCCGAAAAGGCCGCCGCGGCAGGGCTCCTTCTTACCGTGGAGAACGTGGTCTGCGCGGAGCGTGACCCTCTGACGCGCTTTTCGGAGCTGTTGGCTGCCCACCCGACGGTATCCTTCACCTACGACACCAAAATGGCGGCGCACCACCGCCAGGAGACCGCCCTGTTCTCCCCTGAGAACGCCGCTCTCCTCCGTGCCGTCCGCCACGTCCACCTTAACGATTACGGCGGTACTCCCGGGGATTTCTCGGGCCTTGCCACCCTCCACCTCGGGGAAGGGAAGCTCGACATTCCCGCCATCGCCTCCCACCTGCTTCGGGCGGGCTACCGCGGCCGCTGCACGCTGGAATGCGGCTGTATGCGCCCTGACGGGACCCTCATGCCCGAAAAAATGAACGCCTCGCTAACGCTTGCCCGCCGCCTGCTTGCGGAGGGGAATACCGAAAGGAGTGATCCTTAATGCCACCACCCATGCCCCCGCGGCGCCCTCAGGGGCCGCCCCGCCCCACGCGCCTTCGCGATTATCCTCGGTGGATCGTCCGTATGGTGCGCTCCTTCCTCTCGCACCTTTTTTACATCGTTCGCCTCGTGTACGAGGCCCAGCCGTGGATGCTGCTCCTGATGGGGATCTTCTGCCTGCTTGGCGGTGTGCTCCCCGTCCTCGGTGCCTGGATCACGCGTGACCTTCTCAACGCCGTGGCGGATATGCTGGACGGTGGCTTTGCCTCGGGCAGCTTTGCCGACTTTGTGAGGGAGGAGCTGCTCGGCCGCTTCCGCGCCGTCACCTTCCTGATCCTTTTCCAGTTCCTTTACCAGTTCGCATCGCGCCTTATCTCCCGCCTTTCCACCCTCACCAACAACCTCGCGGGTGAGCTGTGCGCCAACCACATCAAGGAAAAGATCATGACGCAGGCGCGCAGCGTGGATATGTCCTCGTTTGACCGCCCCGAGTTCTACGAGAAGCTGGAGAACGCCAACCGTGAGGCGGGCATGCGCCCCCTGATGATCCTGCGCGCCACCTTCGATCTTGTCTCGGCCGTCATCAGCGCCGTCAGCTTTGTGCTGATCATCGGCTCGCTCCACCCCCTGGCTCCCCTTTTCATCGTGGTGGTCGCCATGCCCACCGCCGTTGTCAACTGCGTCTACCGCAACAAGAGCTTCTTCTATATGCGCCACCGCTCCAAGGAGCGCCGCCAGATGCAGTATTTCTCGAACCAGCTCGTCGATAAGGATAAGGCCAAGGAGGTCCGCATCATGGGCCTTTCCGATACCTTCATCGACCGTTACCGCCACGCCTTCCGCATCTACTTCCGCGGCATCCGCTCGCTCTCGCTCCGTGAGACCTTTTGGCAGATGGCGGCGGCCCTCGTTTCTCTTGCGGGGAGCGCGCTGCTCCTCGTCTACGTCGTTTACGGCGTGGTCAGCGGCAGCGGGGAGATCGGTGACTGGTCGCTCTATTCGGGCGCCCTTGCCTCGATCACGGCGGCCGTCGGTACGGTCATCGCCTCGGTGGCCTCGATCTACGAGGGCACGCTCTTTATCGACAATATGATGGTCTTCATGCGGGAGCGCCCCGCCATCGTCCCCTCGGTCACCCCGCCCCGCCGTCCGTCGGAGGGGCCGCACACCATTGAGTTCTCCCACGTCAGCTTTGCCTACCCCGGCGGGCGCGGCAACGTCATCTCGGACGTCAGCTTTACCCTCCGCACGGGGGAGACCATGGTGCTGGTTGGCCTCAACGGAGCAGGGAAGACCACCCTCATCAAGCTCCTTACCCGCCTTTACGACCCTACCGAGGGCGTGATCCTGCTTGACGGGCACGATCTGCGCGAGTATGATGTCGCCGCTCTTTACGATCTCTTCGGCGTGATCTTCCAGGACTTTGGCCGCTATGCCGTCACCGCCCGTGAAAACGTCACCTTTGGTGACGTTGGCCGTGACCCCGCGGAGGGGGAGGTCGAGACCGCCGCCAAAAACAGCGGTGCTGACGATTACGTCCGTGAGCTGCCCCTCGGCTACGATACCCCCCTTCAGCGCTTCTTTGAGGAGGACGGCGCGGAGCTTTCGGGCGGACAGTGGCAAAAGCTGGCCATTGCCCGCGCCTTCTACAAGCGCTCGGCCATTCTCATCCTTGATGAGCCCACCGCCTCGCTCGATCCCTTGGCGGAGGCCGCGGTCTTTGACCGCTTTGCGGGTGAGGGCGACGATAAGATCACCATTCTCGTTTCCCACCGCCTCTCCGGCGCCACCTCAGCCAAGGTGATCGCCGTTCTTGAGGGAGGGCGCCTTATCGAGTGCGGCACCCACGCCGAGCTGATGGCTAAAAAGGAGCGCTACCATGAGCTCTTTACGGTGCAGGCGCGCAACTACGTGGAGAACTCCCCGCCGCCCGACCGCCGCGAGGCACCTCACCCCCTGCCCGACGAGGACATCGGGCTTGGCGAAGAAAACGAGTAACGCCCCCGCCCATCTCTGCATAATGCAACGTATTCTTTACAAAAAACGCCCCTCGGGGCGTGTTTTGTATAAGAAAAGGGAGGCGTGGGCGCCTCCCCTTCTGTTTTCTTAAAGCGTTTTCCCCAGCATCGCCGCACCGATGATGCCGGCATCGTTGCCAAGCTCGGCAATGCGGATCACGGTCTTTTTTTCGGCATCCCGCGTGAACTGCTCGCGGTCGATCTTTTGCAGGATCTCGGGCGTGAGCAGATGCTCTCTCTCGTTGCAGATGCCGCCCCCCACCGAAAGCACCTCGGGCTGGAAGATGTTGATAAGATCGATGATGCCGTCGGCAAGGTCCTCGCGGTAGGTGTCCACCACGCGCTTGGCAAAGGCGTCACCGCGCTTCATCGCATTGAAGGCAACGCGCGCGTTCACCCTGCCGTAGCGCTCGACCTCCTCGGTCATCAGGGTGCCGTAATGCAGGCGGCGGCACTCCTCCAGCATCGCCTCGGTGGAGCGGATGAGCCCCGTGGCAGAGCAGTAGGCCTCAAAACAGCCGCGGCGCCCGCAGGGGCAAAGCCGCCCGCCCCGCTTAAGGAGCACGTGGCCAAGCTCGGCTGCGGCTCCGTTATGGCCCGTGTAGATCCTGCCGTCCAGGATCACGCCCCCGCCAAGCCCCGTTCCCAGGGTGATCATGACCGAGTGGCGTGTCCCCTTGGCCGCCCCCGCGACCGCCTCCGCCCAGGCGGCGGCGTTGGCATCGTTTTCAAGATATACCGTCATTCCGGGCAAAAGAGCGCGGAGCTTCGCCACGATAGGGAAGCGGTAAAAGCCGAGATTATCCGAGCGCTCCACGGCCCCCTCGTCATAGAGGATCGTCCCGGGGCTGGCCACCCCCACCGACGCAACGTCGGCAAGCGCCACGCCCGCCTCGTTGCAAAGGCGGCGGCACAGCGCGGCCATGTCCTCCATGATGGCGTCGCCCCCGCGCTCGGGGCGGGTGGGCACGCTCCCCTTTCGGACGATGTGCCCCTCCGTGTCGACAAGCCCTGCGGCAATGTTGGTGCCGCCAAGGTCCACTCCGATCGTATAGCTCACGGCTGTTCTCCTTACAGTTTCTTAATGAGAGCGCATAAGGCGCGCCCGCCCCTTTATTATACCGCCGCGGTCGTCGCTTGTCAAGGTAGACCGCCCCCCTTTTTGCCCCGACCTCGCTTCTTTTGGCCCCTTTTTTCAAGGATGGCGCCCGCCCGCTCCCTGCCACCCCCGCGCCCGCCGCTTTCTCCCCCTCTCTTCGCACCCCGCCTCTCCCGCGCCCCCCGCGCTCCCCCCCTGCGCCCCCTCCTTTGCGCCACCACCGTCACCCTCTGTCTCCCCCCCTGCGCGCCGCCGCTTTCTCCCCCTCTCTTCGCACCCCG
>JAFQWT010000218.1 GCA_017407375.1 Clostridia bacterium | reverse complement strand
GCAGGCATAAGAGCAATATTTGGTGTTACATGTCCGGCAGTACCGCCACCTGTCATAACAATTTTTTTCATAACGTGTCCTTTCTGTATGTAAAAGAAATTCTACTTATATATTATACTCTCAAAGTTCTTTGCGGGGATCCGTCAGAGATACCTTGAGAGCGGTCTTATCGACCCCAAGGTCCTGAAGGTGGACGTCAACGCCCTTCTCTACCAGGTTCCCGGCGGTATGCTCTCGAACCTTGTCTCTCAGCTGAAGGCGGCAGGCAAATCGGATAAGCTGGACGAGGTGTTGGCCGAGGTGCCGCGCGTCCGCGCCGATGCCGGTTACGTTCCGCTGGTCACCCCCACCTCGCAGATCGTGGGTACGCAGGCGGTCAGCAACGTCCTCTTTGGCCGCTACGCCAGCACCACCAAGGAGTTCCGCGGTCTTGTCCGCGGTGAGTACGGCAAAACGCCCGTGGAGATCAACCCCGAGTTCCGCAAGCAGATCATTGGCGACCTCGAGCCCATCAACCACCGTCCCGCCGACGATCTCCAGCCCGAGATCGAGTCCCTGCGTGAGCGCGTGATGCCTTACGCCGAGCAGGACGAGGACCTTCTCTCCCTCGCTCTCTTTGAGAACGTGGCCGTGAAGTTCTTTGAGTGGCGCAAGACCCAGCGCCATATGCTGGATCCGAACAGCGATCCGAAGAACGGCGTGCATTCGGTCTAATAAAAAAATGCCTTGCCCATCTGGGCAAGGCATTTTTTTATTTCTTGTTTTCCGCGCGGTAGGCGTTCGGTGACATTCCATTCTTCTGCTTGAAAAAGCGGCTGAAATAATGGAGACTCTGAAAGCCGACGGAAAGCGCGATCTCACTGATCGGCTCCTCCGTGGTAATGAGCAGCTCCTTGGCCTTTTCAATGCGGAGAAGGTTGACATACTTCATCAGGGGTACCCCCCACTTTTCCTTGAATTTGGCCGAAAGATAGGAGGTTGAAAAGTGTACGGTGTCCGCCAGTCTCTCCAGGGTGATCTCCTCGTGCAGATGCCGCTCCACGTAATCGGCCACCGCAAGAAGATCGATCTCCTTGCGATAATCCGAGAAGGCAGTATACTTATCGCTGTGATGCGGCATCACAATGTTAAGGGAGCGCAAAAGGCGGTAAAGGAACAACAGCAAGGCCGTGGAGGTGGCCTCATAGCCGTACGGGGCATCCGAGAGCCCCTCACGCAGGACCTCACGGAATGAGGCGGCCAGCGGGGGATCCTTGTCCACGTCCACGTCCTCGGGGATCGCGGTGACGGCATCCAAAAGAACTTCATCCTTGATCAGGAATTTGATCTCCGCCAGACGAAGACCGCCCTTTTGGACCATGCCGTGCTGCACGGTGGGGCGCGCAAGATACATATGCCCCCTTTGGGCCTCGATCCGGCGGCCGTCGAGGAGGATCTCACCTCTCCCGCCCTTGCAATACATCAGCTGGAAGCAGTCCTTATGCGAATGTGCATCGATCGAGACCACAATATGGTCGCTGACCGCCAGTAAATGAACCGGTACCATCGCCGTGGCCTCCTTCACGTGTTTTCCACTATTGTACCACCGTTTAAGGAAAAAGTCAAATCGAGGAGGCGTGGATCATATCGACAAGCTCCATGGACTTGGCCGCATCCGCAATAAGGCAGAGGGGCTTTGTGCCCGTGGCAATGGCATGGATAAAGTCGATGTCCTCCTGCTTGTAGCCGTAATAGGCGTGGAAGGCATCGCTTCCCGCTTCCTCCTTGCCGTCGATCACGATGCGGTTGATACCACCGACACCGCCCGAGGCCTGCGAATACATCGTACTCGATTCCGTGGTCAGAATAACGGCCTCGCACTCGCCGCCGCCCATGCCAAGGTTGATGAAGGCACTGGCGCCGGGGCCGTGCATCTCAAAGGTATGGATCCTGGCACCCGCCTGATAATTCGAGCGGATGGTGCCCGTGATGCCGTTTTCAAAGTGCATGACACCGGCCCAGGCATTGTCAACGGCACAGCCCGAGAAGCGACCCGTCAGCGTGGCGCACTTATCGACCTCGGAGCCCGCAAGGTAGCGCACAAGGTCAAGGGCATGGATACCGTCACAGTCAAAGGCGCAGTGATACTCCCAGCAATGGGAAAGATCGGTCTTCTTAAGGAAGCAGCCGTCCACCTCGGTAATGGTGGTCAGCTCGGACATGAGCTTCTTGACCTTCTGCACGACAGGGATATGGCGGCGGTTCATGGCCACCGCGCAAAGGACGCCGGTCTCCTCCGAAAGGCGCGCCAGCATGTTGGTCTGGTGGGAGGAGGTGCCCGCGGGCTTCTCCATCATCACGGGAACGCCGCGCTTCATGCAGTCATAGGCGCAGCGGAACAGACGGTCCGGCTCCACAAGGACGTAAACGCAGTCAAGCTTTTCCTTGTCCAGCATTTCATACATATCAAAATACACGGCGGGAATGTTGTATTTTTCCGCCATGGCCTTGGCCTTTTCCACACGGAGGTCACAGATCGCAACGACCTCGGCCTCCTCGATCTCAGAAAGCGAGGGCAGATGCACACCGCTGGCAATACCGCCAGCACCAATGACGCCAACTCTTACTTTTTTCATAATTATTGTACCTCTTTTTCAAGTTTGGGATCACTCCCTGAGAGAATTATAGCACCGAGGTAGAAAAAAGTATTTGCACAAAACCATACTGCCATTACACGATTTCTCTTGGTTTTCGTCAACAAAAAGCAACGGCTCCTATGCGTGACCTTCATAAATGGGCTATGTCCAAACCCTTATAACGACAGAAAGAGATAACTAATCGGTCCACAGCCGAAATGTTATCTCTTTTCCTGTTAGTATTAAAAGTGATATTCTTCGCTGGCGCGAATAGAACCGGCGTGATACTCCGTTAAGAGTATCACGCCAAGTGAGCCGTTGCTTTTTTTACATGTTCGGGGCATCCTCGCCGTCATCGGCGGCGGCAGCCGCGGCACGCGCCAATTCCTCGGCGCGGCGGCGCTCCTCCTCCTTGCGGAGGGCGTCCTGCTCATCGCTTGCCTTTTTCGTCTCGTCGGCGATAGCGGCGATCTCCTCAAAGCTGGCATCGCGCTCCATCGCGGCAAGGAACTGGTCACCGTCCATGGCCTCGTATTTGAGGAGGAACTCCGCCACAAAGCGGAGCTTATCGGCGTGGGCCTCGAGAATCGCCATGCACTTCTTGTAGGCACCGTCGATCGTCGCGCGGATCTCATCGTCGATCTCAGCGGCGGTCTTTTCGGAATAGTTCTTCCCGGAGGAGAAGTCACGCCCGAGGAAGACCTCGTCGCTCGAATGCTCCGAGCCGTAAAGCACGGTACCCAGCTTTTCGCTCATGCCGTATCTTGTGACCATGTTTCTGGCTACGGCCGTCGCCTTCTGGATATCGTTCGAGGCGCCCGTAGACACGTCGTCCAGCACCAGCTTTTCGGCCACGCGACCACCGAGAGAGACCACGATATCATCCAGCATCTCGCGGCGGGACATCACCATGCGGTCCACCT
>JAFQWT010000217.1 GCA_017407375.1 Clostridia bacterium | reverse complement strand
GGGGCCCCCTCGGATGTACCGTAGGCCGTAAGCACAGGAAGACCGAAGCTGATCGAGATGGCATCGTTGACCCTGGCCATGGCGTCCTCGTCAAGGTGGCCCATCTTTTCCCGCAGGCGCCGCTTATCCAGCGTGCGGATCTGCTCAAGGAGGATCACGGAATCGCGGGGGAGGCCTGCGCGGGCGGCATAGACCTCAATGTGGGTCGGGAGCTTCGTTTTGTCCATGCGGCTGGTGATGGCCGCAGCGATGACGGTGGGGCTGTATCGGTTGCCAACGTCGTTTTGAATGATAAGCACAGGGCGCAGTCCCCCCTGCTCACTGCCGACAACGGGGGAAAGGTCGGCGTAATAGATGTCACCGCGTTTGACGTTCATCGGTTCACAAATTTTCCTTTCCACGGTATTTACCGTTATTCTGTCACAAAATCCCCGCTGTTAATCACGCGGGGGGAATTTGTTTCCTCTTTTATCCTATGTCGGCGGCGGGATTTTGGATATAAAAAGCCGACCGCTCCGAGCTTGGAGGCGGTCGGCCTTCGGTATTCAGTCGTTATGCGCGGTGACCTCGGTCTCTTCTCCCGTACGGAAGAGGAGCGAGACGCACCAAAGCGCGGCCAGAGCCACGACAACGTAAACGATGCGGGAAACGATCGACGTCTGCCCACCGCAGATCCAAGCCACGATATCAAACTGAAAAAGCCCGATGCTACCCCAGTTAAGACCGCCAATGATCGCAAGGATCAGGGCAATTCTGTCCATAACCATATTACATACTCTCCTTTCATGTGGTGTCTCTGTCAACTATTTTGAAGCGGAAGGCGCTTTTTTATACAAAAAACAAACCGTGTACCCTCAAAAGGCCGAAGGAAGCGCTCCTTGACGGGCGAAAGTATAAATATGTCCATAAAAAAACGAAAAAAAACGAAAAAGTCTATTGAATACGGGGGGAAACTATGCTATAATTTTTTAAAGAGCAGTGCTCGAAATATTTTTTCACATCAAGGAGATAACAAAATGGCAGAGAAAAAGGTAAGATTTGCCGTTGTTGGCGTTGGCGGCCTCGGTCAGGCGCATATTCAGGGCATCCTGAAGAATTCCGATGTTGCCGAGCTTGCGTGCGTTTGCGATAACGTTCCGGACCTCGCAAGAAAATTCGGTGAGGGTCATAAGGTCCCCTATTACGTGGATTTTTATGAAATGCTCAAGGCCGGCGGCTTTGACTGCGTCGTCCTTGTCACCCCCGACCAGATCCACAGAGAGCATGCGGTCGCCGCTTGCGAGGCGGGCTATCACGTCCTCTGCGAGAAGCCCCTGGCACAGTCCATTGAGGACTGCCGTCTGATGGCTGAGGCCGCCGAGAAGAGCGGTAAGAAGTTCATGACCGGCCAGGTCTGCCGTAAGGCCCCCGGCTTTATCAAGGCCAAGCAGCTGGTGGATGCGGGCGAGATCGGTGAGCTCTTCTTTGTGGAGTCCGAGTACGCTCACGACTATCAGTTCCTGAAGCCCCTTTGGAGAAAGGACCCCGTCAACCTGCGCTACAGCGTGATCGGCGGCGGCTGCCACGCTATCGACCTTCTCCGTTGGATCGCGGGTGACCCCACGAGCGTTATGGCCCTTGCCAACAGAAAGGTCCTGACCGACTGGCCCGTGGATGACTGCACCATTGCCATCATGCAGTTCCCGAACAACGTTGTCGGTAAGATCTTCTGCGGTATCGGCGTTAAGAGAAATTACACGATGCGCACCTGCCTCTACGGCACCAAGGGTACCATCATCTGCGACAACCAGTCGCCCGAGATCACCATTTACAGACACGCCGTGACCGATAACGGCAAGCACATGTATCCCGATCAGAAGATCCCCGTGGACATCAACCACCACAACGTCGGTGCGGAGATCCGCGATATGGCGCTGGCCATTATCAACGATACGCCCCTGGAGTGCGACGTTTACCAGGGCGCCAACACGGTGGCGGTCGGTATTGCGGCGGTGGAGTCGGCGGCCAAGGGCGGTATGCCCGTGCCTCCCCCCTACATCCGCGGCTAAAGCAAAAAGCGAAGATACCGTTTGGTATCTTCGCTTTTTTATTGGTCGTCAAAGGAGGGGACAAAGGGCCCAAAGCCCTCCTTCAGTTTTCCAAGGGCGCGCTTTTCAATGCGGCTGACGTAGGAGCGGGAGATATGCAGCGCGTCGGCCACCTCCCGTTGGGTGAGGGGCGGCTCCTTCCCAAGGCCGTACCGCAGCATAACGATGCGCCGCTCTCGCTCGTCAAGCACCTCGTCAATGAGGCGGTAGGCACGCTCGGCGTGGATCCTGAGGTCAAGCTCCCTTGTGATGTCCTCGTCACTGCTGATCACGTCTATGTAGGTCAGGGGGTTGCCGTCACGGTCCACGTCGATGGTTTCGTGAATGGACACCTCGCAGGACAGCTTCTTTTGTGAGCGGAAGAACATCAGGATCTCGTTCGCTATCCTCACCTAACGGCTCGTCTGTATCGCCCGAATTTTCGGTCGAATCATCGCCGTTATTGTCGTTATTTCCGTCATTTCCGTGAGGCGGAGCGGGGAACTCGTATTCACCGTCATTGTGGAAGAGATACATATG
>JAFQWT010000216.1 GCA_017407375.1 Clostridia bacterium | reverse complement strand
GTGGGAAAGCGCGGGCCCCTCACCTCGCGGTCACTGTCCGTCCGTAGAGGCGCCGATACTCGGTCGGTGTCAAAGAATAATACTTTTTGAACACCTTGGAAAAATAGAGACCGTCGTAATAGCCGAGTCGCTCGGCGATCTCGGAGACATAAAGGTGACTTGTACGCAAAAGCACACCGGCACGCTCCAAACGGAGCTTTAAGATATAGCTCTGCGGTGTTGCTCCGATCTCGGCCTTGAAATATCGGGTAAAGTGGGCCTCGTGCATATGGCAGAGCTCGGCCAGCCGGGCGTTCGAGGGGGGCACCTGGAGATTGCTTTCTATGTATTTGAGGACCTCTCCGAGCCGTCCGCCCGGTAGGGCATCTGCCACCCTTTCGGGGACCAGAGCGCGAAAATAGAGGGAGAGAACCTCGAAGGCAGCGGCGCGAACGTCCAAAAAATCGGAGATCCTTTCTCCCCCAAATCTTCTGCAAAAGCGAGAGAATACGGCGTCCAGCGCCCTTTTTTCCGGATAGACGGGAGAGAAGATCGGCTCACCCGGTGACAGCTCAAGCTCGGGGGTAAAGGAGAGATGCATCCAGTATTTGGAGAAGGGACGCTCCAGAATGCGGTAGCTGTGCCTCGTTCCCGCGGGAATAAAGAACAAGGCCCCCGGCCGCCCCTCGTAGGTGTGCGCCCCCATCGTAATGCTGCACGCCCCCTTTGTGACGTAATAGAGCTTGCTGATACCGGCGGCGTGTGTGCCGAGGCGCCACTCGGTCCCCTCGTCGGGGGTGAAGAGTCCGCCGTCGGTCACCGTGATGTTGACGTGCCTTAAGTAAAGATCCCGCATTAAACCTACCTCGCATATTGAACTTTTTTGCTCGTTTTTTCCATATATCCGCTTTTATTTTCCCTATACACAAGTATTTTATCGCGCTATAATGGATTTGTCAACCGAAAAGCGAAGGAGTATCTGTATGAGCAGCATCTATATGCACCGCACCTATCCCCGTGAGCTTGACGTCGTCAGGCATGAGCATTGGCCTATCCTTATCCCCGTCGGCACGATGGAATACCATTCGTCGATCTGTCCCTATGGCTGCGACACTCTGGTGGCTCAGGGCCTTGTCGACCGCGTTGCCGAGCGTGTGGACTCACTGGTCCTTCCCCCGATCTATTACGGAGTGGCAAGCTACGCCGTGGCAGGCCCCGAGAGCGGTACGATCCACGTTGATTGCGATACGCTGGAGGATAACGTCTATTGCATCTTGAAATCCCTGCTTCACGCGGGCCTTGACCGCAATATTTATCTTGTCATCTGCCATCAGGGCGAGGATCTGAACCCGATGGAGCTTGCCTGCCGTAAGGCGGCTCGTAAGCTGATCTTCGAGTACCTGGAGGAAAAGGACGGTACCGGCTGGTGGGGCAAGCGTAAAAACGCGGGCTTTTACGATCGGCTGTCCGCAGAGGAGAACCCCTGGAATTGGATCACGGTCATCACGGGGCGCGGTATGCTCTCGCGCACCAAGGAGAAATACGGCGGCGCCGGCGACCACGCGGGGCGCTTTGAATGCTCGATCCTCGAATACCTGTATCCCGGCTCGATCCACCTGGACCGGCTTGGTGAGGCCGACGATTGGTTTACCGATACCGCCAAGGATATGGACGTTGAGATCGGCCGTCATTGGGTGGAGGAGTACGTCGATAGCTTTGTGGAAAAGATCCGCGCTCAGCGCGGCCGCTGACAGCGCGGCACAGCCCTTTGCCCCAACAAAAAACCGCAGCGGAAGCTCCGTTGCGGTTTTTGCGTTGGAATCAAATGTCGCGCTTGGCTCCCTTGAAGGGCTTGTGGAACACGGAAAGCGCGTCCTCAAAATCCTCGTCCGAGAGCGTGGTGGTCGGCGCCTTTGGCGCCGTGGGGGCCGAGGGGGTCTCGGCCGTGGCGCCCGTAAAGATCGGCTCACCGATCTCGGCACCGCCTCTGGCGGCCGCCGGCCCGAGGGGCTTTTTCGCCCCCTCAAAGCCCGTGGCGATGATGGTGATACGCAATTCGTCGGTCAGCTCGGGGTCAAAGGTCGTGCCCCAGATGATGTTGGCATCGGGGTGGCTCTCCTCGGCAATGATGTTGGAGGCAAGGTAGATGTCGTCCAGCGGCACGTCGGGCGAGCCCGTGATGCTGGCAAGGATCCCCGTGGCCCCCGCGATCGAGGTCTCAAGGAGGGGAGAGCAGATGGCTTGCTTCGCGGCGATCTCGGCCTTGTCGGGGCCCTTGCCGCGTCCCATGGCCATGTGCGCCAGGCCCGCATCCTTCATAATGGTGCTGACGTCGGCAAAGTCAAGGTTGATAAAGCCCGGCACGTTGATGAGCTGGGAGACCGAGCGCACGCCCTGCAAAAGGACGTCGTCGGCAATGGCAAAGGCGTTTTCCAGGGTGATCTTATTGTCCGAGACCTGCTTTAGGCGGTCGTTCGGAATGACGATGAGCGAGTCGACCACCGCGCGCAGGCGCTCCACGCCCGCCTCGGCCTGGGCAATGCGCTTTTTGCCCTCAAAGGCAAAGGGCATCGTCACGATACCGACGGTCAGGATCCCCATGTCACGCGCCGCTGCAGCAATGACGGGGGCCGCGCCCGTGCCCGTGCCGCCGCCCATGCCCGCCGTCACAAAGACCATGTCCGCCCCGCGGATGCGGTCGCAGATCTCGTCCATGTTCTCCTCGGCGGCCTGGCGGCCGATCTCGGGGTTGGAGCCGGCACCGCGCCCACCCGTGGTCTTCTGCCCGATCTCGATCTTGCAGGAGGCGTTGGAGGCGCGCAGGGCCTGCCCGTCCGTGTTCACGGCAATGAATTCCACGCCGTGGATATTGTTGGAGATCATGCGGTTGATGGCATTGTTGCCCGCACCGCCAACGCCAAAGACCTTAATGATGATCCCGGCGCCCGTCTCGTTCCAGTTATTTTCAAAATCCATGCTGATACCTCCGTTGTGGTAAGGTAAGGTTTACAAAAGACGGCATTTTCGCGGTGGCGTAGCGACAAGGCGCCGCCGTGACCGTAGGTCTGCCGATACCTCTGTATTATAATTATACCATTTTCGACACCGATTTCAAGTCCCCACGCGGATTTTTTTATTTTTCTTTTCGGGGAGGGGGAGCGCCGCCCTCGTCAAGGACGGTGACCCCCGCCGAAAGCAAAAGCTCCGCCGTAACGCCAAGCCCCGGGACCCTTGTGCGCGTAAAGCTGCCGTCGTAGATGCCGTTTGTCCCGCAGGAGGGGCTCATATCCTTCAGGATCACGCCGTCCGCCCCGTGGTGGCGGCAAAGGCGCAGGACCTCCTCGGCCCCGCGGCGGTAGGCGGCGGTCACGTCAACGCCCTCCGCGTTTACAATGCGCTCCCCCTGCCGCTCGGCGGGTGGGCGGGGCGTCGGGAGGCCGCCAAGCACCTCGGGGCAGACGGGAATGAGGGTGTGCTCCTTTGCCAGGCGCTCCACGGCGGGGGAGACCTCCCGCACCCGTCCGTCATAGCGGCAGGGGAGCCCCAGAAGGCAGGCGCTGATAAGATAGACCATACGACGTCCTCGCTTTCCTCCCGCCCTCGGTTGACAGCGGGACAAATGTGTGTTACAATAGTGAAAAAAAGGGAAGGAGGAGGACCGTGCAACGCCTGCTCATTGAAATGCGCCGCTACCGCCGTGGGCTTCTCGATCTGTTCGTTATCGCCCTCTTTGGCGCCGTAAACCTTATCCTCACCCTTGCGGATTCGTCCTTCACGCTGATCCTCTCGCCCTTTTCCACGACCTTCGTCTTTTCCTTTTTTGAGGTGCTCTCGCGCCGCTTGGGAAGGACCGTCCTTCTGACGTTGGGGATATTTTTGGGCCTCTGCCTTTCGGCCCTTTGGTTCTTTCTCTGGTATTACGCCTCCCGTCGGCGCCGTTCCCTTCTTCTCGCCACGGTGCTTTACGGGAGCGATACGCTCCTGCTCCTTGGCTTTTCGCTCCGTTATCACTATGGCGTCGGCCTTGCCGACACCCTCTTGCACCTTTGCTTTCTCTATACCCTCATCCGTGCCACCGTTGCTCACGGGCGCCTCGATAAAAGCGCGGCCCCCGCCATGGCCGAGGTGGAGGGCATGCTGGCCACCCTGATGGAGGACCCCCTGGCCCCCGCCCTTGGGGACACGGTGGGGGATGCCCCTGCCGATGCCACGGACACGCCCCCCTTGCGGGAGGTCTCGCGCCGCGGCCGCCCCCTGATCCTTGCCGAGTGGGAGGGCCACACCCTCCTCGTCACACGGTCCTACGGCCTTACCGAGCTCATCGTGGACGGCAAGGTGTATGCCGAGGAGCGCGGGGTGTACGAGCTGGCCTATACGCTCACCGCCACGGTCGGCGGTCACCGCATCACCGTCCGCTTCTATCCCGGCAACCTCCGCGCCACCATGACGCTCCTCGTGGACGGCGTGCTCGTCTCGCGCATCCGCCGTCGCTTTTGATCCGAAAGTAAGCCAAAAGCCCCCAAAGGGGGCTTTTTATTTTTTATCGTATCAGCGCATCCAAAAGCTCGCAGGGGTCCTCCCTCACCGTGAGGAGGTCAAGGTCACCGCGGGGCAAAAAGCCCTCGTCCTGCATGGAGGAGAGAAGGGAAAGGAGGGGATCGAAGAAGCCGCGGGTGTTGAGAAGGGCGATCGGCTTTTCGGTGCGCCCCAGGTGGCGGAGGGTGTAGATCTCAAAGAACTCCTCCATGGTGCCAATGCCCCCGGGCGTCACGATGAAGGCATCGGAAAGCTCCTCCATCTTCTGCTTGCGCTCGCGCATCGTCTCGGTCGGGTGGAAGGCGGTGCAATGCGGGGAAAACGCACCGTCGGGGAAAAAGGTGGGGGCCACCCCCACGATCTCGGCACCCGCCACGCGGGCCGCCCCGCGCGCCGCCGCCCCCATCAGCCCGCGGCCGCCGCCGCCAAACACAAGGCCGATGCCGCGCCTTGCCAGCGCCTCACCGAGGGCCTCGCCCGCCAGGAGGTACTCCTTGGCAATGTCGTCACTGGCCGAGCCGTAAATGCAGATCCTCATACCGTCACCTCGATTTCGTACTGCCGATAGTATAGCAAAATCCCCGCC
>JAFQWT010000215.1 GCA_017407375.1 Clostridia bacterium | reverse complement strand
GCCTCCTCCATGAATTGAATTGCAACCAATGTGCCGATAGGCACAATTCATGCCACAGGCAATTCATGAAAGCACGGCTTTCGATTCATGCAACCGCAAGGTTGCAATTCATTGCGTGTTCTCCGTTAAGGATAACACGCATTGCCGGGGGGCTTTTAGTTTGGGATCAGTTTTGGATGCGGCGGACGTAATCGTGGTTGTCAAGGAGCTGAACGTCCTTACCGCTCTTGGCGAAGGAATCCAGGATCTCCTCGAAGAACGCAAGCGTATCCTCGATCTTGGCGCCGCTGTTGTGCCAGAGATAGATGTTGCCCGCCACGGTGGAGATACCGTAATAGCCGCTGCCATAGACGTTATCGGCCACGCCGAGGTAGACAAGGCCGCTCGTATACTGCGAGGACTCGGAGCTGAGGATGGTCGTCATGCCGACGGCCATTCTTTCCGCAAGCATCTCCTGGAAGGCCTCCAGTGCCGCGGGGTCACCCGTGCTGACGAGCTTGTAATCGTAGAGGCCCTTACCGCCGACGAGAGCCGAGACGTAGGTCACTTCCTCCTCGAGGGTGTTGAGCACCTTCTGCACGTTCGGGTATACGATGTTGTAATCGTCACGGGCGGTCTCGCAGAGGGCCAGGAGGGACATCTCATCGCCCGAGCGGCGGCCGTTCATCGTGGTGGTCTCCTCAAAGAAGACCGTGGTCTCACCGGCCTCATCGGTGACGATGACAAAGCCGAGGTAGAAAAAGGCACGCTCGTCAAAGTCGGGCTCATCATCGGGGATCAGGGTATCGATGGTGTAGTAGACCACGTTGCCGTCCACGGTGGCATCGGTCGCCTCACCATCCCAATAGCCCTTGGCCATGGTGATGCCGCTTTCCTCATCCAGAGTGATCTCACCGTCATCGGCGATGACCGCGCGGAGGTCGTCAAGATCGGCATCGTCACTGCAGGCGGTCAGAACACCCGTCTTGACGGTGATGCCGCGGGCCTCCAGCTCCGCAATGGTGTGAAGGTCGGACGAGAAGAGCGCGCGCAGGCCGAGGGCGCCCGTCAGGCGGACCTGCCAGCCCTCAAAGGCAATGGCGCTGTGGCCGAGAGCGGCGGCGTAATGCGCGCCAAGCTCCGCCTCAATGGCATCGGCCAGCTGCTTCTGAAGGACGGGAACAAGGTAGGACGCGGTGGGATCAACGTCGGCAAACGCCTGGAAGACGCGCTCACGGCTCACACCCGACAGGGGGTAGAGAGCGGTAGTGTCAAGGGCGAAGGCGCGGCACACCTCAACGAAGTGCTTGGCGGCATCGGTCGACGAGCCGAAGTCGTACGCCATGGCGCTGACCTGCTCCTCGTACGCCTCAATGGCGGCGGCGCGGTTGCCACCCACCTCATAGGCGGCAAAGGCCGCGTGGAGGGTCTTGCGCTGGGCATCGGAGAGAAGCATGTACTTGGAAAGATCAAAGCCGGCATAGCCCGCAAGGTCAGCGAAGTGGTTCTGGTCGAGATCCTCCTGCGTCAGAACGCAGGCGTAGGCACGGACAGCAAAGAAGGTGGGATCCGAGCCGTTACCGACCCAGCCGATGTCACCCGCGGTGTAGGGGATACCCGCGACCTCAGCGACTCGCGAGCCGTTGATGTGAACGCCGATGGTCTGCATGCCCGCGTAGGAGATCTTGGGGCTGGCACCCTCGGTGCCCTTTTCCACCTCTCTCGGGGGGTTGACAAGGTAGGGCCCCTTCACGGTGGTGGCCACGGTGCCGTTACCGGTGTAGGCCTCACGGACACCCGCCGAGGTCTCGTAGATGATGGGCGTCTCATCGACGGCACCGTCCACTACGGCGTAGAAGGCGAGGTACTGGACGCCCTCCTCGGTGACCGTGATGTACTCGGGCTTGCCGTTCTCATTCTCGGTGAAGACGACGACCTTACCGTACTCCTTGGAGGTCGCGGTGTAATACCACGCACCGTCGATCTCCTCACGGGAGATGTAATCGTTGCCCGAGGTGCGGACGGTCTTTGTGGCCTCGGTACGGGGGAAGGAGTAAAGCACGTTGCCGGAGGCATCGGTCCTGTATTCCTTAATGTAATAGTGACCCGCATCGTTACCAACGGTTCTGTCGATCGTGATGGCCAGGTTGAAGGAGTTGGTGTACGGCACGTAGCTATTGGCGGGAGAAGCGCTCAGAAGAGCGCCCTCCTTCTGCGAGACGTCACCGCCGTAGCCGTAATAGCTGATCGAGGAGACCTTGACCTGCTTGGCGTTGGCCGAGGTGTAAAGACGGAAGGCATCCAGCTGGAAGTTCGGCGAGCCGGTTCCCTGCAGCGCCATAACGAACTCGTAGGTCAGGGAGCCCGCGCTGTTGGGCGTATGAAGCTTCAGAACGTTGTTCTTACCGCAGATGAGGCGGCCGTCACCGTACGTACGGATGTTGGTGTGGCCCCAGTTGGCATCGGGAATATCACCAAAGGAGAAATTCTGATCGTCGGAATCGCGGAAGACGTAGGTATCGCGGAAGTGCTGCTCACCCGAGACCTGCTTCACGCGCAATTTGGCGGGGTTCCAGGTCGAGGAGGTGCCCTCCTTCCAGTGGCGGAGGTTGTAGGTCTCCTCGGGATAGGAGTAATCCATATACAGGTTGCCGTCCTCGGGCCTTGCCGCGAAGAGGTCGACCCAGGTCACAAGCTGATCCTGCTTGACGTAGATGTCCTTGTAGCTGATGGTCTCTTGCGGCAGGTAGGGACCGTACTGGGCCTTGAGGATCGCCGCGATGGTGTTATCGACGGCGCCCTGCACCATGGCACGGTTGGTCTTCTGCGCGGTGGGGAGAGCGTTGACGACCTCATAGACCTTGGCGCGGAGCTCGTTATTCAGAACGAGGATGCCCGAGATGTCGAGCGAGAGGTCCATCGCCACGTCATGGAAGGCGGCGCAGGCGGCGCTGTCATCCCCAACGAGGAGCTCACCGTAGACGACCTCGTTGATGATGGCCTTGTACTTCGCCGCGATCTCGTCACGGACAGCGGCATCACTACCACCGATGCTGTAAGCGGCAAACTCGGCCGCGATGGAGGCCTTGACCTCATCGTCAAGCTTTGCAAGCACCAAGGGATCGATCCTGTACCACTTAAGCAGGTCCACCAGGTGGTTCTGCGCGCGCTCGGTGTCGGTGAGGTGGCGGCTGTACACGCGGATGGAGTAGAGGCGCTGGTTGGCCGCCGACGAGAAGCCGAAAATCGAGGCCACGTTCGTGGGGGTCGAATCCTTGACGGTGCCCTCGGGGACCTTCACCTCGTTATCCACGACCAGCTTGGAGGTCACGGTCCCCTCGTCCTGCGAGCGGTTCAGGAACATCGTGAAGCGGTGGGGCGTGTAGGCATCCCCCTCCAGCTTGAAGTCGTCAAAATTACGGGAGCCCGTGCCGTTGTAGGAGCGGAAGCTCGTGTAGGTGCCGTCGGGCAGCTTGACGAGAGAAACGTCACCGAGGATGAAGTAGCTCGCATGCTCGGCCTCGGGGTTCTTCGGATAAACACCGTCTCCATCGGTCATCGTCATCTCGACCATGATAGCGCCGTCCTTGGCGCTGGGGGCCGAATAGGTCATGTAGGACTGGCCGTGGTGGTAATCGAGCTGCAGATAGCCGGGGCCGAACTTGAAGCCGACCTTCTGACCCGAGCCGTCCTGGTCGTGATAGTCAAGGGCCGAGACGTTCGGCAGGGAGATGGAAAACTCCGAGCCCATGAGGCGGAACTTACCAAGGACCGAGGTCGCCTGATTCTTATAGGTATTCACGGCGCTCTGGTACTTCGAGTCCAGGATGGGGTTCGGGGCGACGTAATAGTTGTAGCCCGCGGGCTTTTGCGCTCCGCTGAGACCGTTCAGCACGGCCTCGGCCTCGGCCTTGGTGGCATAGACGGTCTGGCCGCCCTCGCCCACCTTTTTGTTGACCCAAAGGCCATCGGCCTCCGCGTAGCTCTCGCCATACCCATCGTAGCTGCTGGTGCTGGCAAGGTTCCTACGGACGATGATCCAACCGCCGGTGGCGCTAAGACGGTTCTCCACCGCCAGAAACGCATCCGTGAGGAAGGGCGCCTCGGGCAACGTGACGGTCTCCCCCCAGAAGCTGTTGAGGCGGAAGAAATCGTACATGGAAACAAGACCGGCTTGAACGTAGAGGTCGGTGTACACCCCCTCCGTGACTGCGGTCTCCTCCTCCTCAGCCGAGACCGACAGCACCGCGAGGGGCAGCGCCGTGACGATCATCACCGCGAGAAGAAGCAGGGAAATGATGCGCTTTTTCATAAGGGCTCTCCTTTGTGAAAAGTGTTTACAAATTTATTTTAATTTGCCTTTGCAAATGAAAACCGAAGGAATTTGGGCACAGTGCGCCCATTAAGTAATTTATTTTAACATATTTCTTTATGATTTGTCAATAGGCGAGGGGGCGGAAACACCCGATTTCCGAGGACTTTCCGCCTCTTTGGAGGTACAAAAATCAAGGTCTTTTTTGTGGGTTTTCCACAAATGGGAGACGGGGCGGAAAAAAACGGGCGGAAAATAAGAATGAAACGGGATGGGCAAGCCCCGCTTTGGGGCCCTCACTTTTCCGCGGGGCGGGGGCTCACGGCGGCGAGAGGGCGCAGGGAGAGCGCGAGGATCCCGATAAGAAATCGTACCTCCCGTGCCAGAGGCGTGGGGAGAGCGCGAGGATCCCGAGAAGAAATCGCCGCTTCCTCCCCGTGGCGTACAAGGCGTACGTCGAGCGGGAGGAAACGGCGAAGAAAAAAGAGAGCCATCGGGGTGGCCCTCTTTTTGCGGTTTATGCCGGGAGTTTTCACTCTCAGAATTTGAAGTAGGTCTTGGCGTTCTCGTAGCACACGCCGCGGACGATGCGCTCCAGCATCTTGCGGTCATCGGGGTATTCGCCGTTATCGACCCAGGTGCCGATGAGGTTGCAGAAGATGCGGCGGAAATACTCGTGGCGGGGGTAGGACACGAAGCTGCGGCTGTCGGTCAGCATACCGACAAAGCGAGAGAGGTTGCCAAGGTTGGCAAGCGCCTGCATCTGGCCCTCCATGCCGTCACGCTGGTCGTTGAACCACCAGCCCGAGCCGAACTGGATCTTCCCTGCCGTCGGGGCGCTCTGGAAGCAGCCCATCAGCGTGCCGAGGACGTAGTTGTCCTTCGGGTTGAGGGTGTAGAGGATCGTCTTCGGCAGGCAGTCGTCCACCGCAAGGGTGTCGAGAAAGCCCGCAAGGTCGGCCGCGATCTCACGGTCGTTGACCGAGTCAAAGCCCGTGTCGGCGCCGAGGAGGCGGTACATCTTGGTGTTGTTGTTGCGCAGAGCGCCGATGTGGAGCTGCATCGTCCAGTCAAGGCGGACGTACTCCGAGGCGCAGAACTTGAGGACCGCGGTGCGGAAGATGTCGGCCTCACGCTCGGTGATCTCGCCACCGTTCACGCGCTTTTCAAAGACGGCGGCGGCATCCCCCACGGTGCAGGGAGCGGCCTCCAGGGCGTGGTCGGAGAGGCGGCAGCCGTGGGCGTGGAAGAAGGCGATGCGGTCACGGAGCCAGGCGATCAGCTCATCGTAGGTCTTGACGCCGATGGCCTCGATATAGGGAAGGAAGGTCTCCTTGCCGATCTCGACCGCCTTATCGGGGCGGAAGGTGGGAAGCACCTTGGTCGCAAAGCCGACAAGCGCCTCGTGATGCTCCAGGGTATCGGCGGGATCATCGGTCGTGCAGATGGTCTCCACGTTCGAGCGCAGGATGAGCGACTGGGCGCGGAAGGAGTCGCTCGTCAGAGCGGCGTTGCAGATCTTCCAGACCTCCTCGCAGTTCTCCTCGGTCAGGGACTCCGAGATGCCGAAGTAGCGGAGCAGCTCAAGGTGGGTCCAGTGGTAGAGGGGGTTGCCGATGAGAAGCGGGAGGGTCTCCGCCCACTTCTTCCATTTTTGAAGCCCGTCTGCCGCGCCCGTGATGTACTCCTCGGGAACGCCGTTGGTGCGCATCTGGCGCCATTTGTAGTGGTCACCGCCAAGAAACAGGTCGTAAGCATCGCGGAACTGGTAATTGTCCGCGATCATCTTCGGCTGCAGGTGGCAGTGGTAGTCGATGATCGGCAGGTGCTCTGCGTAATCGTGATAGAGGCGCTTCGCGGTTTTTGAGCGAAGCATAAAATCGTCGGTAATAAATCCTTTGGCCATAACATCCTCCCAGTGGCGCTTGCGCCATGTTTTCTAAAGAGAGTATAGCATCTTTTTCTTTTCCCGTCAATTGGTATTTTGAAAAAAAGCAAACTTTCACCCGAATTGGCGGCCGTCCGACGGTGGATCTTACACCTTGTGTTGTAATGTTATTTTTACATTTCAAAGGGTTTCCAGCACCCGTGTGGCTTCCTTTGCCGCAAGCTCCAGCACCTCGTCGACCAGGGGGCGGGTGTCGGCCTCCACGGTGATGCGCAAAAGCGGCTCGGTGCCCGAGGGGCGCAGGACAAGGCGCCCGCGGCTCCCGAGGCGCGCGGTGAGTGCCTCCGTCAGGGGGGCAAGGGCCCCCGCGGCCACCGCCGCGGCGGCCGTGGGGGCAAGGGGGAGGTTGACGGTGGCGGAGGGATAGCGCGAGAGGACCGCCGCCAGGGCCGAAAGGGGCTGTTTTGTCCTCTCCATCAGGGAGAGGACGGCCAGCGCCGTCTGGAGCCCGTCTCCCGTGGCGGCCTGTTCTCTCAAGATCACGTGGCCCGACGCCTCCCCACCGAGCGAGGCGCCCGTCTTTTGCATGAGCTCAGCGACAAAGCGGTCACCGACGGGGGCGGCGTGAAAGGCCACGCCCTCCCCCTCGAGAAGACGGCGAAGGCCGAGGTTTGACATCACCGTGCCGACAACGGCGCCGCTCCCCGGAAGGCCGCGGCGGCGACGGTCGAGGGCGAGCATGGCAAGGATCGCGTCGCCATCCACGGTGGCGCCCGTCTCATCGACCAGAAGGCAACGGTCGGCATCGCCGTCAAACGCGAGACCGACCGAGAGCCCCTCCCGCCTTACAAGAGTGCCAAGGCGCCCGAGCGAGGTCGAGCCGCATTCCTTATTGATATTGGTGCCGTCAGGGTGGATGCCAAGCCAGCGGGGGGCAAGGCCCAGGCGCTCAAATAGCGGGGGGGCGATGCGGGCGGCGGCGCCGTTGGCGCAGTCGACCCCAAGGGCCTGGGGGGTGAGCGGGTGGGGGACGGTGGCGGCAAGCGCGGCGATATACTCCGGGGCGGCGGTGGCATCCCACGTGACCCTGCCAAGGGCCGCGGGCGGGGCGGAGACCGTTGCGGCGGGGTCGGCAAGGAGGGCCTCCAGCCGTGCCTCACCCTCATCGGAGAGCTTGGTGCCGTCCTTGTCAAATATCTTGATGCCGTTGTACTCCGCGGGGTTGTGCGAGGCCGAGACGACCACGCCCGCCGCGGCCCCCCGGAGCGTGACAAGGCGCGAAACGGCGGGGGTGGGCAAAACGCCGAGCAGGGCCGTGTCCGCACCGGAGGCGGCCAGCCCCGCGGCGAGGGCCGAGGTCAGCATATCGCACGAGAGGCGCGTATCGTGACCGATGAGGACGAGGGGACGGGTGAGCGTCTCGGAAAGGAAGGTGCCGAGCGCGCGACCGACGGCGTGGGCGAGGGGGGCGTCCAGCCCCTCCCCCACGCGGCCGCGGATCCCATCGGTGCCGAAGAGGCGGCTCACAGGGCGGCCCTCCGCAGGGTGACGGTACCGTCCCGCTTAACGATGCCGTCCTCGGGTACCGTGCCGCGGACGAGGGCGGTGGGATAGACGGTCGCGCGGCGGCCAAGGACGGTGCCGGGGCAAAGCACGGCGTTACAGCCGACCTCGGCATAGTCCCCGACCACGGCACCAAACTTACGGAGACCGGTGGCGAGGCGGGCGCCGGCGTGGCGGACGGTGACGGGGGCGCGGTCGGCACGGAGGTTGGAAAGCACGGCCCCCGCGCCGAGGTGGGCGCGGTAGCCGAGCAGGGAGTCACCGACGTAGTTGTAGTGCGGGGCGGCGGCACCGTCAAGGAGGACGGCGTTTTTCACCTCGCTCGAATTGCCGATGACCACCCCCTCGCCCAAGAGGACCGCACCGCGCAGGTAGGCCCCCGGGCGCAGCTCACAGCCGGCACCCACGATGCACGGCCCCTCCAGCGTGGCGAGGGGCGAGACGCGGGCCGAGCGCGAGACGAGGACCCCCTCCCCCCGCTCGGCGTATTCCGAGGCGGGGAGAAGGGGCAGGAGCGAGAGGATGAACTCGGAGAGGGCGGGAAGGATCTCAAAGGGATAGGTGGCGGCCTCCAAAAGCGGGGCGGCCAGCGTATGCGAGGTGTCGAGAAGGCGGTGGCAGGAAAGCGCCTCCGCGGGAAGGGCGGCGGGGCGCGGAAGTTCGGTTTTCGGCATGGCTCCTCCTGACGGT
>JAFQWT010000214.1 GCA_017407375.1 Clostridia bacterium | reverse complement strand
GTGGTCGATGTGCGCGATGATGGAGAAGTTGCGGATATGCTTTTGCTTATCAGTCACGGTTGTTTCCTCTTATTTCAGTGTCATACGCGGGAAAAGGCGGCGGTATCGCGGGTGAGGGCGGCCAGCTTTTCCTCGGCCTCCGCCTCTGTCGGAGCATGGACTAAGAAGTAGAGCTTGATCTTCGGCTCGGTGCCCGAGGGGCGGATGACCACCTTGTCGTCGTCCTCGGTGATGAAGTAGAGGACGTTGCTCTCGGGCTGGGGAATAGCGGTGCGCTCGCCCGTATCGACGTTTGTAAAGTAACCTTTACGGTAATCGCCGATGGAGACGACACGGCGGCCGCCAAGGACGGTGGGCGGGGTCTTGCGGAGGGTCTCCATCACGCGGCGCTGGCGGAGGAGGCCGTCAAGACCCTCCATATAGATCTCGGTGGTCTTCTCACGGAAGATGCCGTAGCGCTCGTCAAGCTCCGAGAGGGCATCGCAAAGCGTCATACCGCGCTCCTCGTAGTAGGCCGTCATCTCCGCGATGAGGAGAGAGGCCGCCACAGCGTCCTTATCGCGGGCGGCGGTGTAGGGGAGGTAGCCGTAGCTCTCCTCAAAGCCAAGGAGGAGCGACTGCTCGTTGCCCGTTGCCTCGTGGTCCTTGATGACCTCACCGATATACTTGAAGCCCGTGAGGACGTCGTAAAGGCGGACGCCGTTTTTCTCGCAGATGCGGCTGACAAGGTCGGTGGAGACGATGCTCTTGATGGCGTAAGCATCGGTGGGCAGCGTACCAAGGCGGCGGCGCGCGCCGATGATATAGTCAAGGAGCAGCGCTCCCATCTGGTTGCCGCTGATGGTGGCAAAGCCCCCCGCCGCGGTACGGGCGACAACGCCCACGCGGTCGGAGTCCGGGTCGGTGGCGATGACGATGTCGCTCCCCACGCGCTCGGCAAGCGCGATGCCGAGGGTAAAGACCTCGGCGTACTCGGGGTTCGGCTTGACAACGGTCGGGAAATCCCCGTCGGGAATCATCTGCTCGGGCACGGGATATACGTGGCGCAGGCCCACGCGCGAGAGAATTTCGGGCACAAGGCGCCGCCCCGCCCCGTG
Organism: Clostridia bacterium; assembly: GCA_017407375.1. GTDB lineage: Bacteria > Bacillota > Clostridia > Oscillospirales > CAG-272 > UBA1740. Next base: position 3,888 of record JAFQWT010000214.1, on the reverse strand, counting down.
GAGGGGGGTATAGACGACGGAGAGGGTCTCTCCCGCGCGGCGGAGGAGGGCGCGGTCAATGACCGTGGCCTCAACGGCGGCGAGGTATTCCTCGTCAAAGTCCTCACCGAGCAGCGTGACAAGCCCCTCTGCCACGGCCTCCTCTAAGCTAAGGCGCGGCAGGGGAACGAGGACGTCAAGCTCCGCCATGGTGGCGGCCACGGCTGCGGCGGCCTCGGGCGAGAGCTGGCAGCCATCCTCAGCGTAGGCCTTGTAGCCGTTGTACTCCCGCGGGTTGTGGGAGGCCGTGACGTTGATGCCCGCGGCACAGCCAAGGCGGCGCACCGCAAAGGAGAGCTCAGGGGTCGGGCGGAGGCCGTCAAAGAGATAGACGCGGATGCCGTCCTCGGCCAGTACCCGCGCGGCCACGTGGGCAAACAGCGCGGAATTGTGGCGGCTGTCATATCCGATGGCACAGCCGCGGGTGGCGCCGCCCTCCCTGCGGATCATCCCAGCGATGCCGCGGGTGGCGTGGGCGACGGTATAGACGTTCATGCGCCCGGGGCCCAGGGCCATGGAGGAGCGGAGCCCCGCCGTGCCGAATTCCAGCGTACGGCCAAAGGCCAGCTCCTTTTCCTCCTCCGAGGTAGTGGCACGTAAGGCGGCCCGCTCCTCCTCCGAAAGGACGGGGGAGGCGAGCCAGCGCTCATATTCACGCACGTAATCCATCAGACATCCTCCTCGGAAGAAAGGGCCATGCACGCCTCAAGGGCGGTGGCCAGCTGGTCGGGGCAGGAGGTGGGCTTCATACCGCAGCGGATGCCGCGCAGCCGCGCGATGGCCTCCCCGACGGGCAGACCGCGGACAAGAGAGGCGACCCCTTGGGTGTTGCCGCCGCAGCCGCCGTAAAATTTGACCTCATGGACAACGTTGCCGTCAACGGCCACGTCAATGCGGCCGGCGCAAACGCCGCGGGTACGGTAAGAGAGTGTTTTCATGGAGTATTCCTTTCCTGTTCAAAATAAAAGCCGTGGCCGATGTAGCCGGGCACAAAGAGCGAAAGATAGACGAGGAAGGGGACAAGCGTGGCGTCATCCCCCCGGACCGAGAGGCGGTAGAGGTCCCCTTCCCCACCGTCAAGAGCGAGGGCATCCCAGCGCTCGAGCGTAACGGGGAGGGCGGAGAGCGCCGAAAGCAGGCCCGCAAGGCCAAGGCCGGGAAGCGCCGAGGTAAAGAGGAAGTGCGTGGGAGGGCCGAGCCGCACCGACTCCCGCCCAAGGAGGCCAAAGACCGCCTCGCTCCCGCCGGCATCCAGCGAAAGGACGGCAAGGACCGCAAGGCCGTGCTCCTCCAGCATCGCGCTCACCGAGGCGATGGGAGTGCCGCCCGAGCGGAGGGGGAGGAGGGCGTAATCGGCGTGGCCGCCCTGCACGTCGTCAACCAGCTCACGAAAGCTTTCGCGGTGGGTGACGGTGGGCGTGCCGACCAGAGGCAAAAGGCGCGAAAGCGCGTGGTCGGTGTGCGGGTTTTGTACGTAAACGAGGCGCCCCTCTCCGCGCGGGGGGACGGGGCCGCCCGCAAAATCCGAGAGCGAGAGGGGGCGGCCAAGGCGCCCCTCGACCGCCGTGCGGACGGCGGTGGCCAGGTGGGCACGGTCACGGTCGGAAAGGGCCGTGAGTGCGGCAAGGAGCGCCGGTCGGTGGCGGGCAAGGCCCCCTTCGGGAAGGGTGGGCGGGGGGAGCGCGGCGACCGCCGAGGAGAGCGCCGAAAGGAGGGCGCGCGGGGAGCCGACCTCACCCGAGGCAGAAAGCTCCGAAACGAGGGTCTCGGCAAGCTCCGCGATATGGCCGAGGCGCTTTTCCTCCCAGCGGAGCAAGGCGGCGGCGTTCTCCCCGAGGTTGTCAAGCACCGCCCCCAGGCGGTCGTACGGCGCCGTCACGGCAGGAGCGTAAGGAAGCGGTAGCTCTCTTTGAGGAGGGCGGTCATCTCCTCGGCACCGAGGGGACGGTGCTGCAGGAGCGAGAGCGAGAGCAAATGGCGGGCAACGGCCCCCTCCTCTTCACCGTAGCCGCCCGAAAGCAGGCGCGCCGTAAGGGGGGAGTCGAGGTTCAGGGCAAGGGTGGCATCCACGGGGGCGGGGGGCGCCTCGGGCGCCAGCATCCGCATCATCTCCCGCATGCGGAGGGCCTCCTCGTCGGCGGTGAGGACGGCGGGGGCGGCAGTGCCGAGATGCTCACAGGTGACACGGAGCGTCAGCCCCTCGGCCGTGATGCCCTCAAAGAGGGCGGCGGCGCGGGCGTTGTCCTCGCTCCCCTCCTCGGTACGGAGGCGCTCGGTCGAGGCATCGATGCGGCGGCACTTAAGGCCGTCACGGTAGGTCTTTAGCACCTCAAGGAGGCGGACGTCGATCATCTCGGGCGCCACGGCGACCGAGAGGCCGCGCGCCGCAAGGGCATCGATGAGGGGGGCCTGGCGGTCACGGTCGGTGGCGTAATAGAGGACGTTCGCGTGGCCCTCCGCCTCGGCCATGGCCAGCGCCTCCTCAAGGGTCTTGCGGCTGCCGTCCGCCATGGTAAGGAGGAGGGCGGGGGCGGCACGGTCGTAGAATTTTTTATCGCTGATGGCGGCGTAGGCCACGAAGGTGGAGATCTCGCTCCACATGGCCTCGTAGGCCGCGCGGTCGGCGGTGAGGAGGGAGGTGAGCTTATCCGCCACCTTCTTGACGATGTAGGTCGCTACCTTTTTGACGTAAGCGCTGTCCTGGAGGTAGCTGCGCGAGACGTTCAGGGGGAGCTCGGGGCAGTCGATGACACCGCGGAGCATAAGAAGGTACTCGGGGATCACCTCACGGATGTTGTCGGCCACAAAGACCTGGTTGTAATAGAGCTTGATCTGCCCCTCAAGACTCTCGTACCCGCGCGAAAGCTTCGGGAAAAAGAGGACACCCTTGAAGTTCAGGGGGTAATCGGCGGCGAGGTGCATGTGGAAGAGCGGCTCACGCGCATCGGCAAAGACGCGGTGGTAGAACGCGCGGTAATCGTCCTCCGTGCATTCGGCGGCCGGGCGCTGCCAGAGGGGGGCGGTATCGTTGACGGGGTCCCCCGCCTCGGCATCCCCCGAAGGAAGGTAGATCGGGACGGGCATGAAGGCGCAGTAGCGCGCAAGGATCTCGGCAAGGCGGGCGGTCTTCAGGTACTCCGCCCCGTCCTCGGAGAGGTGGAGAATGACGTCGGTGCCGCGCTCCTCTCGCTCGGTGGGGGTGATCTCGTAATCCCCCGCCTCACGGCAGACCCAGCGCACGGCGGGTGCGCCTGTGTACGAGCGCGTGACGACCTCGACGGTATCGGCGACCATAAAGGCAGAGTAAAAGCCAAGGCCAAAGTGACCGATGATGCCGTCCCCGGCACCCTCGCTCTCGCCCTCATATTTCTCAATGAACTCGAGGGCGCCCGAAAGGGCCATGCGGCAGATGTAGCGCTCGACCTCCTCCTCGGTCATACCGATGCCGTTGTCCGACACGGTAAGGGTGCCCGCCTCGGCATCCACGCGGACCGTGACGGCGTAGGGTGCGGCGCTTTCCTCGGCGGCCGCCAGAGAGACCAGGCGGCGGTGCTTGGTGACGGCATCCACGGCGTTGGAGACCAGCTCACGGAGGAAGATCTCCCTCTCGGAATAGAGCCACTTTTTGATGATGGGGAAGATATGCTCGGTCTCGACCGAGATCCCCCCGGTCTTATTTTTTATTTCGCTTTCCATACGACCTCCGCGCCCATGGGCTTGACTTCATTGGGGGTGGGGGACGTAGTCCCCCCACCCTATCATTCCTATTATACCGCAAACGGCGGCGAATATCAATTCCCCGATGCCATTTATTTCAAGTTTTTTTCCACGGCTCTTGATTTTCGCCGC
>JAFQWT010000213.1 GCA_017407375.1 Clostridia bacterium | reverse complement strand
CCGAGATCATCGAAAAGGAGCGCCCCGATGCGCTTCTCCCGAACCTTGGCGGACAGTCGGGGCTGAACCTCTGCTCCGAGCTCTATAAGGCAGGTGTGCTTGACCGCTTTGGCGTGGAGGTCATCGGCGTGCAGGTGGATGCCATCGAACGCGGTGAGGACCGCGTGGCGTTTAAGGAGATGATGAACCGCCTTGGCGTGGAGATGGCGCGGAGCGAGGTGGCCTACTCGATAGACGAGGCTCTCTCGATCGCGGCAAAGCTCGGATATCCCGTGGTTCTGCGCCCTGCCTACACGATGGGCGGCGTTGGCGGCGGTCTTGTGTATAACGCAGACGAGCTACGCACCGTTTGTGCGCGCGGTCTGCAGGCAAGCCTTGTCGGTCAGGTGCTGGTGGAGGAATCCATCCTTGGCTGGGAGGAGCTTGAGCTTGAGGTCGTGCGTGACAGCGCGGGCAACATGATCACCGTCTGCTTTATTGAAAACATTGATCCGCTGGGCGTGCACACAGGGGATTCCTTCTGCGCCGCGCCCATGCTGACCATCTCCCCCGAATGTCAGGCACGGCTGGAGGATGCCGCCCACCGCATCGTGGAGGCGGTCGGCGTGATCGGGGGGACAAATGTGCAGTTTGCCCACGATCCCGTGAGTGACCGCATCGCGGTCATTGAGATCAATCCCCGCACCTCGCGCTCCTCGGCACTGGCCTCGAAGGCGACGGGCTTCCCGATCGCGCTGGTGTCCGCCATGCTCGCCACGGGATTGACGCTTGCCGACATTCCCTGCGGAAAATACGGCACGCTTGACCGCTATAAGCCGGACGGCGATTATGTGGTCATCAAGTTTGCCCGTTGGGCATTTGAAAAGTTCAAGGCGGTCGAGGATAAGCTTGGCACGCAGATGCGTGCTGTGGGCGAGGTCATGAGCATCGGTAAGACCTACAAGGAGGCCTTCCAGAAGGCGATCCGCAGTCTGGAGATCGGGCGTTACGGACTTGGCGGTGCCAAGGGCTTTGGCAGCATGACGAAGGCTGAGCTTCTCCGCCTGCTTGCCACTCCGTCGAGCGAGCGGCACTTTATCATGTACGAGGCTCTCCGCCACGGGGCGACTGTTGAGGAGATCGCGGCACTTACCCACATCAAGCCCTATTTTATCCGCGAGATGCAGGAGCTTGTGGCCGAGGAGGAGACTCTTCTCGCCTACCGCGGACAGCTTCCGCCCGATGCGCTTTTGGCCGCCGCCAAGCGTGACGGCTTTGCCGACAGATACCTCTCCGAGCTTCTTTCCGTGCCCGAAGACGAGATCCGCCGCCGCCGCACCGAGATCGGCGTTGTGGAGGCGTGGGACAGTGTTTTTGTCAGCGGCACCGAGAACAGTGCTTACTACTATTCCACCTATCACATTCCCGACAAGAGCCCCGTTTCCGAGGGGCGGCCGAAGGTGATGATCCTCGGCGGCGGTCCGAACCGCATCGGACAGGGCATTGAGTTTGACTATTGCTGTGTCCATGCCTCGCTTTCCCTGCGCCGTCTTGGGTATGATACCATCATCGTCAACTGCAACCCCGAAACGGTATCCACCGACTACGACACCTCCGACAAGCTCTACTTTGAGCCCCTGACACTGGAGGATGTGCTCAGCATCTACGAAAAAGAGAAGCCCGTGGGCGTGATTGCCCAGTTCGGCGGTCAGACACCGCTGAATTTAGCGGCGGCTCTTGAAAAAAACGGCGTACGCATTCTCGGCACGCCCCCCTCGGTCATCGACCTCGCCGAGGACCGTGACCTCTTCCGCGAGATGATGGAACGCCTCGGGATTCCTATGCCCGAATCCGGCATGGCCACCACCGTAGAGGAGGCGCTTGCGATTGCCGCGCGGATCGGCTACCCCGTGATGGTGCGCCCGTCCTATGTGCTGGGCGGCCGCGGCATGGAGGTCGTTTATGACGACGAGAGCATGGTGGGCT
>JAFQWT010000212.1 GCA_017407375.1 Clostridia bacterium | reverse complement strand
TGCATTTCCGAAAGAATAGAGGGGAAGCTGCGCGCCCTGGGCCTTCCTTCCCCCGCCGCCGCCAGCGCCGAGCAGTGGTATGAGGCCACGGCGCGCGCCCTTCTCGAGGTGATGGCCGAGGGAGAACGGCGGAGCCGCGAGGTAGGCATGGGGGGCGGGCGCCGTGTGGCCTACCTTTGTATGGAGTTTCTTGTCGGGCGCTCACTCAAAAAGAACGCCGAGCGCCTCGGTGTCCTTTCCGAGGTGACGGCGCTTTTGGAAACGCACGGGCGCCGCTTTTCCGAGATCGCGGACTGTGAGTGCGATCCGGGGCTTGGTAACGGTGGCCTTGGGCGGCTTGCCGCCTGCTTTCTTGAGTCGCTCTCGGCCCTTGGCTATTCGGCGGTCGGCTATTCCCTGTGCTACGAGGCAGGGCTTTTCCGTCAGCGGATCGTGGACGGCGCCCAGGTCGAGCTGCCCGACGAGTGGCTTCCCTCGGGTGGGGTGTGGCTGATCCCCCGCCCCGAAAGGAGCGTTTCCGTCCGCTTTGGCGGGCAGGTGGAGGAGCGCTGGGAGGAGGGCGGCCTGCGCGTGACCCACCACGGCTACAGCGAGGTGCGCGCCGTTCCCTACGATATGCTCATTCCGGGGGAGGGGGGCGAATGGGTGAACGTTTTGCGCCTCTTTCGCGCGAAGGACGTTCTCCCCCTGCCCGATGGAAGCGAGAGCCAGGAGGGGTATATGCGTGCCCTGCGGGAGCGCTCCACGGCCGAGGAGCTGACGCGCCAGCTGTATCCGCCCGACAACCATGAGGAGGGCAAGCTTTTGCGCCTTTCTCAGCAGTACTTTCTGGTTTCGGCGGCGCTCCAGGACCTGCTTTCCGACCATTTTGCGGCGGGCGGGACCCTTACGACCCTACCCGAGTGCTGGGCGGTGCATATCAACGATACGCACCCCGCCCTGGCGATCCCCGAGCTTATGCGCATTCTCCTTGACACCTACTCCTATTCGTGGGAGGAGGCGTGGCGCGTGGTCGGGCGGGTCATCTCCTACACGAACCACACGGTCCTCCCCGAGGCGCTTGAGTGCTGGCAGAGCGACATTTTCCGCTTAAAGCTCCCCAGGATCTATGCCATTGTGGAGGAGCTGAACCGCCGCCTTACCGAGGAGCTTTGGCGCCGCCACCCCGGTGACTGGGGGCGTATCTCCCGCATGGCGATCGTTGCCTACGGGCAGGTGAGGATGGCCAACCTCTCTGTGGTGGCCGCCCACACCGTCAACGGCGTTTCTCGCCTTCACGGCGAGATCCTCAAGGAAACCGTTTTTCACGAGTTCTACCTTGACCAGCCCGATAAATTCACCAGCGTGACGAACGGGGTCGACCATCGGCGCTGGCTGGTGGGTGCCAACCCCGCGCTGGCTGCTCTCCTGGATGAGACGGTCGGCCCCGGGTACCGCCGCACCCCCACACAGCTCAGTGGCCTTTTGGCCTATGCCGAGGATAGCGCGGTGCTGGAGCGCCTCCTTGCGATCAAGCGGCAAAATAAGATCGCCTTTTCGACATTTCTCGCCGCGCGCTCGCACCGTCCCCTGGACCCCGATGCCGTCTTTGACGTTCAGATCAAGCGCATGCACGAATACAAGCGCCAGCTTTTGAACGTTCTGAAGATCCTCTCCCTGATGAACGACCCGCGTGAGCTCTCACGCCCCGTGACCTTCCTCTTCGGTGCCAAGGCGGCGCCCGGCTATTATATGGCCAAGGAGTTTATCCGCCTGATCGTTGCGCTGGGTGAGGAGCTGGAGGCCTCCCCCCTCCGCGACGTTCTGCGCGTTTTGTTCTGCGAGGAATACAACGTCAGCATGGCGGAGGTCCTGATCCCCGCGGCCGATCTCAGTGAGCAGATCTCGCTTGCGGGGAAGGAGGCCAGCGGCACGGGGTGCATGAAGCTGATGATGAACGGCGCTGTCACCCTTGGTACGCTGGACGGGGCTAACGTGGAGATCTACGAGGCCGTGGGGAGCGAGAATATGTACCTTTTCGGCCTTGAGAGCCACGAGGTCAGCGAGGAGTGGCGCCGCGGGTACGATGCCCGCGCCTACTACCGTGCTTCGCCCCGCCTTGCCGCCGCGGTGGATCGCCTCTATAAGCCCATTGCGGGGCGCGATTTTTCGCACATTGGCGATTACCTCATCTCGGCGGGCGGCGCGGTCTCCGACCCCTATATGTGCCTTGTGGACTTTGAGTCCTATCGCTCTGCCTTTGACCGCGCGCTTAAGGAGCTGGGGGACCGCCCCGCCGCGGCGCGCCGCTCACTGGTCAATATCGCCTGCTCGGGGCGCTTTTCCGCCGATAACAGCATCCGCGAGTACGCGGAAAGGATATGGCACCTTAACGGCGGGGAGGGAGACGTGTGAGGTCACTTCTCCTTCGTGAGGAGCGCCTCACCGCGGCGGAGGGCGAGTACGAGCTCCTGCTTGGCGGGCGCCCTCTC
>JAFQWT010000211.1 GCA_017407375.1 Clostridia bacterium | reverse complement strand
GATCGAGGAGTTCATCTACACTCACCCCATGACGAAGGACGTTCAGGTCATCGGCGTGCCCGACAAGCGGTACGGCGAGGAGATCATGGCGTGCATCATCCTCAAGGAGCCGGGCAGTGTGACTGTCGATGAGATGGCGGCCTATATCCGTGCCAGCATGGCACGGCATCAGGGGCCCACGTACATTGAGTTTGTCGACAGCTTTCCGATGAATGCCGCCGGCAAGGTCCTCAAGTACAAAATGCGCGAGGACGCCGCCCGCCGCCTTGGCCTTGTGGGCGACGGCTCGGATACCGCCGGCCCCGGCACAAAGTAAAAAAGAAAAAGGAGCAACCGCGGTTGCTCCTTTTTCGGTTATGGCGCTCCCCGCCGCCAAGGGTAATAGAAAAGAGCAAGCGCAAGCTTGCTCTTTTCGGTTATGATGAAGATCACCGGCCTTACTTCGTGCCGAAGAGACGGTCACCGGCATCTCCAAGACCCGGCAGGATGTAGCCCTTCTCGTTCAGCTCACGGTCGAGGGTCGACACGTAGATGTTGACGTCGGGGTGCTCCTCCGCCACACGGGAAACGCCGACGGGCGCACCGATGATGGCCATGAACTTGATGTGCTTGCAGCCGCGCGCCTTCAAGAGGCGAATGGCGTCACACGCGCTGCCGCCCGTGGCAAGCATCGGGTCGACGACAAGGACCAGCTTGTCCTCGATGCCGTCGGGGAGCTTGCAATAGTAGGTCTGCGGCTCAAAGGTCTCCTCATCGCGGTACATGCCGATGTGACCGACACGCGCCGAGGGGAAGAGAACGTGGATACCGTTGACCATGCCAAGGCCGGCGCGCAGGATCGGCACGATGACGATCGCATTGTCCTTGACCACACGCTGGGTGCAGACCTCCAGAGGGGTCTTGACCTCGCGCTCGGTGGTGGGGACACCGTCCTTCAGGCACTCGTAGGTCATGAGCGTGGTGATCTCCTCCACAAGCTCACGGAATTCCTTCATGCTGGTGGCTTCATCACGCAGAATGGCGATCTTATGACGGATCAGGGGGTGGTCAAAGATGACCACGTTGTCATAATGTTTCATATCACTCCTCCGTAGGAGCGTCCTTGGTGGCAGCCTCATCGGCCTTGGCGGCTTTGGAGGTGAGGAGGTTGGCGAGGATACCGAGGATCAGAGCACAGGCAACCGAGGTGACGGTGACCTTGCCGATGCTGAGGACCATGCCGCCAACACCCGCAATCAGGATCACGGAAACGGTAAAGAGGTTATGGTTCTTGTTAAGATCGACCTTCTGGATCATCTTCAGACCCGAAACAGCGATAAAGCCGTACAGCGTGAAGCAGACACCGCCCATAACGCAGGAGGGAATGGTGGCGAGCAGAGTAACGAAGGGGGCGAAGAACGCCGACACGATGCAGATGATGGCCGCCGTGAAGATGGTGATGACCGAGGCGTTGCGGGTGATGGCCACGCAGCCAACACTCTCACCGTAGGTGGTGTTGGGGCAGCCGCCGAAGAAGGCACCCGCCATCGAGCCGACACCGTCACCGAGCAGAGTGCGGTGCAGGCCGGGATCCTCGGTGAGGTCGGTGCCGATGATGGAGGAGATGTTCTTGTGGTCGGCCAGATGCTCGGCAAAAACGACGAAGGCAACGGGAACGTACGCCACAAGGACGGTGACAAAGTAGGAGGGAGTGAGGCCGGAGAAGCCGCTGAAGGCCTCAACGAAGGTAAACTCGGGGAGCCAGCTCATGTTCTTGAAAAGGCCGAAGTTGATGACGAGAAGCTCGGGAACGTCGGCAAGCTCACCGATAAGGGTGAAGATCGCCGCGACCACGTAGCCGGCGCCGATACCGATAATGAAGGGAATGATCTTCATCATCTTCTTACCGTAGACCGAGCAGAAGATGACGGTGGCCAGCGTGACCAGGCCGCAGACAAGAGCGATATAGGGGTTGGTGGTGGCAACACCGCCCTTGCTGAGGTCACCCACGGCGTTCCCCGCAAGAGAAAGACCGATGACCGCAACCGTCGGCCCGATGACGGCGGCAGGCATGATCTTATTGATCCATTTAACACCGGCATACTTGACAACAATGGCGATGATCACGTACACAAGGCCCGCAAGGATCGCACCGATGATCAGGCCGAGGTAACCCGCCGCGGCGCTGACGGCACCCGCAAAGGCGGCGGTCATCGAGCCGAGGAAGGCAAACGAGCTGCCAAGGAAGACGGGGCTCTTGAACTTGGTGAAAAGAAGATAAACGATCGTACCGGTGCCGGCACCGAAGAGCGCCGCCGACTGCGACATCTGCGACTGGAAGGTAAGCGCGCCGTCAGCAACGAGCTGCGCCGTATTGCCGTTGATGATGACGGGAACGACGATGGTCGCCGCCAGGATTGCGAGGACCTGCTGGAGTGCAAAGACGATGGTCTTCCAAAGACCGGGTCTGTCCTTCACACCGTAGATAAGCTTGGACTCCATAGATGTTTCCTCCGAAATGACTTTGTTTTGATGCCGAACGGTCGGCACCTGCCAATCATTGTAGCACACGCACGGAGGAAAGTCAACAGAAAGACAAAAAAATCGCCTTTTTTCTTCCTATATTTGTTTAATACGCGAAAAAAGCGAGAGGCCGTCCGCGTCGCGCCTCCCTGCCGTAAAGGCGCTCTCTTCCCTTCTTTTTCAAAAATAAGGCACAAAAAAACGACAAGAAAACCTTACATTTTATGAAATACTCCGCGATAAGCAGCGGTATTTTGACAAAAAGGGGGGACGGCCACGGGATAAGGTGCCCCCCTCCTTTTTCGGCGATACTCCCCCTTTTTTCGTCCTTTTTCTTTTTTTGCATCCCCCCTTTACAAACGGAGGCGTTTGTTGTATAATGTTTATATTATTTTCTAATTTAAGCGCGTGCGCGCATGTGAGGAGTGGTCTTATGATGGACAAGCTGGAGAAGGCGAGACAGGAGATCGACGCGGTCGACCGCGAGATGGCGGCGCTGTTTTCCCGCCGTATGCGTGCGGTGGAAAGCGTTTCCGATTACAAAAAAGCCCATGGCCTGCCGATCCTGGACGAGGCGCGGGAGGAGGCGGTGATCCGCAAGAATTCCGCCCTGGTGGAGGATGAGGACCTGCGCCCCTATTACGTGGAATTTCTCCGCTCCACCATGCAGGCCTCGCGCCATTATCAGCGGCGCCGCCTTTCGGGCATGCGGGTGGCCTTTGCGGGGATCGAGGGGGCCTTTGCCTCCATTGCCGCGCACAAGATCTTCCCCGAGGCCGAGTGCGTGCCGCACCCCGACTTCAACGCCGCCTACGATGCCGCCCTCTCGGGGGAGTGTGACGTGGCTGTGCTTCCGATCGAGAACAGCACGGCGGGCGAGGTCGGTCAGGTGATCGACCGTCTCTTCTCGGGCAGTCTTGCCGTGAACGGGGTATACGATTTCAGCATCACGCACCACCTTCTGGCACCCAAGGGGGCGACCCTTGCCGACATCCGTGAGGTCATCAGCCACCCGCAGGCGCTGGCCCAGTGTGCCTCCTTCCTGCGTGGCAACGGCTACAAAACGCGTGAGGCCGAGAACACGGCCCTGGCCGCTCACGCCGTGGCCGAGGGGGGAGACATCCACGTGGCCGCCATTGCCAGCGAGGAGACCGCCGCACTTTACGGGCTCTCGGTCCTTGCGCGCCACATCAACGAGACGGGCATCAACACCACACGCTTTGCCGTCCTATCCCGCGCGGCCGCCGTTGACACTGCCAAGGACAAGCACTCGATCCTGCTCTTTACCGTCCGCAACGAGGCGGGCTCCCTGGCCGAGGCCATCAACATCATCGGTACGCACGGCTACAATATGCGCTGCCTGCGCTCCCGCCCGATGAAGGAGCTGCTGTGGCAGTATTACTTCTACGTGGAGCTGGAGGGTGACCTCTATACCGATGACGGCAAGTGCATGCTGGGTGAGCTGACGCGCTGCTGCGACCGCCTGAAGGTGTTGGGCAGCTTCCGCTATCCCGCCACACTGTAAAGGGAGGTATCCTATGAAGCTGACGGTTGAGCTTGAGAGCAACAGCTACGATATCCATATCGGTCGCGGGCTGCTTTCCTCGGTGGGGAGCATCCTCCGCCTTGACCGCCGCGTCCTTGTCGTGACCGATGAGGGCGTGCCCGCCGCCTATGCCGAGGCCGTGGTCGCCGCGGCGGAGGCGCCGACGCTTGTGCGCGTTCCCGCAGGCGAGGGGAGCAAATCCCTGGCCACACTGGAGCGGCTGCTCACCACCATGCTTCGCGCGGGCTTTACCCGTACCGACGCCGTTGTGGCGGTCGGCGGTGGGGTGGTCGGCGATCTTGCGGGGTTTGCCGCCGCCACCTATATGCGCGGCATTGATTTTTATAACGTTCCGACAACCCTCCTTTCGCAGGTGGACTCCTCGGTCGGGGGGAAGACGGCCGTCAACCTTGACGGTGTCAAGAACTCGGTCGGGGCCTTTCACCAGCCGCGGGCCGTGCTGATCGACCCCGAGGTGCTGGCTACCCTGCCCGCCCGCCAGCTTTCGGCGGGACTTGCCGAGGCCATCAAGATGGCCGCCACCTCGGACGCCGCGCTTTTTGAGCGCATGGAGCGTGAGCCGCTTGAGGCGATCCTTGACGACGTGATCGTCGGGGCGCTGAAGATCAAGCGCGCGGTGGTCGAGCAGGACGAGCGCGAGGGGGGCCTTCGCCGTGTTTTGAACTTCGGCCACACGCTGGGCCACGGCTATGAGAGCGCCGCCTCGCTCTCGGGGCTCCTTCACGGAGAGTGCGTGGCGCTCGGCATGCTGCCCCTTTGCGAAAAGGAGGTGCGGGCGCGGCTCGTTCCCCTTCTTCGGAAGGCGGGGCTCCCGACAAGCGCCGATATCCCCGTTGACGAGGTGCTGGCCCCCGTCGCCCACGACAAAAAGACCAGCGGTAACAGCATCCGCTATATTTACGTACCGAGGATCGGAGAATTCGAGGAGCGCCGCTGTACGCTCGAGGAATTCTTCTCCCTGGTGCGCAAGGAGATGACACGATGAAAAATACCTTTGGCAGCTCGGTGACCGTCACGCTGTTCGGCGAGAGCCACGGCGCGGCGATCGGTGCGGTGCTGGACGGCATGGCACCGGGGATCCCGATCGACGAGGAATTTATGCGCCGCCAGATGGTGCTGCGCCAGGGCCCCGCCGCCCTTTCGACCAAGCGCCGCGAGCCCGACGAGGTAAGGATCCTCAGCGGGGTGAGAGACGGCGTTACCACGGGCACGCCCATTGCCCTTCTCATTGAAAATACCGACACCCGTAGCCGCGATTATGCCTCCCTCCGCACGCTTCCCCGCCCGGGACACGCCGATTACACGGCGCTGCTTAAGTACCACGGCTACGCCGACGAGCGTGGCGGCGGGCACTTTTCGGGGCGGCTGACGGCACCCCTGGTGGCGGCGGGTGCGGTGGCGCTTTCGGCGCTTTCGGCGCGGGGGATCCGCATTGGCACGCACATTGCCGCCTGCGGCGGCGTGGCAGACCGCCGCTTCCTTGACGTGGAGGCGGACCTTCTCGCCCTCGGGGGGCGTGATTTTGCCACACTGGACGAGGCCGCCGGGGAAGCGATGCGCGCCGCCATTGAGGCGGCCCGTGCCGAGGGTGACAGCGTGGGCGGCGTCCTTGAGACCGCCGTCACGGGGCTGCCCGGTGGCGTGGGCGAGCCGTGGTTTGACACGGTGGAGGGCGTCCTTTCGCACATTCTTTTCTCGGTTCCCGCTGTGAAGGGCGTGGAATTCGGTGATGGCTTTGCCCTTGCCGCCATGCGCGGGAGTGAGGCCAACGACCCCTTTACCGTAAAGGACGGCGCCGTCAGGACCGCCACCAACCGCGCGGGCGGGATCCTCGGCGGTATCACCACGGGCATGCCGCTCCTTATCCGCACGGCCATCAAGCCCACCCCCTCGATCTACAAGGAGCAGTCGACCGTGGACCTTACCGCCATGGCCGAGGCCCCGCTCCGTATCGAGGGGCGGCATGACCCCGCCATCGTCCACCGTGCCCGCGTGGTGGTGGACAGTGTGGTGGCCCTGGCCCTTTGTGACCTCCTGGCCCTGCGCTTTGGCACCGATTACCTCAAGGCATGAGGTAAAAGAAACTTTGCATTTAAAAGAAAAGAGGCCTTCCGTATGACGTACGGACTGATCGGAGAGCATTTGCCGCACAGCTTCTCCAAGGAGATCCACGCAAAGTGCGCCTCCTACGACTATATCTTAAAGGAGCTTACCCCCGAGGAGGTCGGCCCGTTTATGGAGAAGGGAGACTTCTCGGCCATCAACGTCACGATTCCCTATAAGCAAACGGTGATGCCCTATCTTACAGAGATCCACCGGGCGGCCAAGGACATCGGCGCTGTCAACACCGTGGTGAATAAGAACGGGAAGCTCTACGGCTATAACACCGATTTTTACGGTCTGCTCTCGCTTTTGCGCCATGCCGGCATCTCGCTTGGCGGGCGCAAGGTCATGGTCCTTGGTGACGGTGGCACGGCACGCACCGCCCGCGCGGTGGCAAGGGCCGAGGGGGCAGCCGCCATCGTTACCGTGGAGCGCCGCCCCAAAAGCGGCTCGGTCTCCTACGAGGAGGCAGTGACGCTCCATAGCGATGCCGAGGTCATCTTCAACACCACGCCCGTTGGCATGTATCCGTACGCCGACGGAGCCGAGCATATTGCGGCGGTACCGATCGACGTTTTGCGCTTCCCCCGCCTTGTTGGCGTTGTGGACGCCGTCTATAACCCCCTCCGCACCAACCTTGTGTCCGAGGCGCGGGCCGCGGGCATCCCCGCCGAGGGCGGGCTCTATATGCTGGTCGGTCAGGCGGTGGTGGCCTCCCGCGTGTTCCTTGGCGAGGACTTTGACACCGTGGCCGCCGATCCCGAGACCGACGCGCTCACCGCGCGCATCTTCCGGCTTGCGGCGTGCGAGAAGGAGAACCTCGTCCTGACGGGCATGCCGTCCAGCGGCAAAAGCACGGTCGGCGCGCTTCTTGCGAGGGACCTCGGGCGCCCCTTCATCGATACCGATGCCGAGATCGTCAAGGCAGCGGGCTGCGACATCCCCACGATCTTCCGTGAGCGTGGCGAGAGCGGCTTCCGCGCGCTGGAGCGTGAGGTCGTGAGCCGCATTGCCAATGGGGTGACGGGAGCCGTCATTGCCACGGGCGGCGGCGCGATCCTTGACGACGGGAACGTCCGTGCGCTGGGCCGCACGGGGCGGCGCTATTTCCTCGACCGCCCGCTTTCGGCGCTTTTGCCCACGGACGACCGTCCGCTGGCCTCCTCCCGCGAGGCGATCCGCCGCCGCTACGAGGAGCGCTACGGGCGCTACCTTGCCACGTGCGACCTGCGCGTGCCGAACGAGGGGACAGCCGAGGAGGCCGCCCTCTTGATACGAAAGGATTTTTTCCATGAAGATACTCATCATTAACGGTCCGAACCTCAATATGCTCGGAATCCGTGAGCCCGACCACTACGGGCGTGCCACCTACGCCGACCTTGTCGCAAGGATCCGCGCCCACGCAAAGGAAAAGGGCGTGCGCGTGGCCTTTGTGCAGTCCAACCACGAGGGCGACCTTGTCGATGCCATTCAGCACGCCTACCGCCGTTACGACGGCATCGTCATCAACCCGGGGGCCTACACCCACACGAGCGTGGCGATCCTTGACGCCGTCAAGGCCGTTTCGGTCCCGACGGTGGAGGTGCACATTTCGGACGTGGAGGCGCGCGAGGAGTTCCGCCACGTGAGCTACATCCGCGCCGCCTGCCTTGCCACCATCGCGGGGCACGGCACGGACGGCTATCTTGAGGCCATCGACCTCCTTCTTGCGAAGGGAGCCGAGGCATGACCGTTACGCTGAGCGCCGCCCGCCTTACGGGGACGGTGACCGCGCCCCCCTCCAAGAGCATGGCGCACCGCGCCCTCATTGCGGCGGCCCTTTCGGATGGGGTGAGCCGACTTTCCGGCATTGCCACCTCCGAGGACGTTTCCGCCACGGTGGACTGCCTCCGTGCCATGGGG
>JAFQWT010000210.1 GCA_017407375.1 Clostridia bacterium | reverse complement strand
GCCATCACGCGCCTTCCCGATTTTAAGGGTTACATCCACGACGTTGGCGGTCCCACCGCCAATTTCCGCGCCCCCTCCTGCAAAAAGCAGGATAAGCTCGGTCTCTGTGCCGACAAGCGCTGCCTTGCCCCCGCGGTATGTCCTGCCGTGCGCGTGGATCACTCGGACTATCTCTCACTCCTTCGTAAGCTCCGCGCTCTGCCCGGCGTCAAGCGCGTGTTCGTCCGCTCGGGCATCCGCTTTGACTACCTTGTGGCGGACGAGGACGAAAGCTTCTTCAAGGAGCTGGTCCGTCACCACGTCAGCGGTCAGCTGAAGGTGGCACCCGAGCATTGCTCACCGCGCGTCCTCCACCGTATGGGAAAGCCGCCGATCGAGGTCTACAACCGCTTTAAAAAGCGCTTCTACGAGCTGACCGAGAGCATGGGTAAGCGCCAATACCTCGTGCCTTATCTCATGTCCTCTCACCCCGGAAGCACGGCGCGTGATGCCGTGGAGCTGGCCATTTTCTTAAAGCGCGAGGGCATGCGCCCCGAGCAGGTGCAGGACTTCTATCCCACCCCCGGCACGATCTCCACCTGCATGTTCTATACGGGGCTCGACCCCATGACCATGGAGCGCGTGTACGTGCCGAAAACGCCCGAGGAAAAGGCCGAGCAGCGCGCCCTGCTTCAGTATTTCCGTCCCGAGAATTACGATAAGGTCCGCGCCGCCCTCCGCCGCGCCGGCCGTGCCGACCTCATCGGTACGGGCAAGGACTGCCTCGTCCCGCCCGATAAGCGCCCCCCGCTCTTTGAGGCGAGAGGCAAGGGCGCCCGCCCTGCGGGGCGCCGCTCTCCCACCGCCCCGCCGCGCCGTGGCGCGGGGCGCGGTACCGCGGGGAAAAAACGCCGCACATAAGAAAAAAGCCGCATTTGCGGCTTTTTTCTTATGCTTCCTCGGCAAAACGCAGCGTAAAGATCTGGAGCCGCAGTCGGTCCGAGAGGTATTCGTCACGAAAGCTGTCGCTCTGCACCCAGCCGCCGCGAAAGGCCGCGGTCTTAACGGTAGGAAGAACGTCGAGTGGGGGAAGCTGGGGCTTCGGCAGAACGCGTGCCGTTTTCTCGCCCACAAGGATATCGAGGGCCGCCATCAGCCAATCGGTAGGACCAAGCACCTTGTCCCCCACGGCGATCCTTGTGGGAAGAAAGCCCGAGGTGTCCATCGCCGCCGCCGAGGCCTCCATCTCCGTCCTTGTGACGGTCAGCGGCTCGGTAACGGCGTACGGCGTCTCAAGGAAGCCGTAGACCTTGCCACAGGCATGCTCCTTCTTCCCCGTGAGAAGCTCACGGCAGGCAAGAAAGACGTCGGAAAGCGAAAGCCCAGGGACGGGGGCCGCCGAGAAATCACGCCGAAGCGTCTCGCGGATCGCAGGAATGTCGTCGGGGCGCACCGTGCGCAGCGGCTCCTTGGCCAAGCGGTCGCAAAGCTCGCGGTAGCTCGTGATGCGGAAGCGCCCGTCGGCCTTGATCCTCCGAATGAAGCGGCGAATGCTCGCATAAAAGCGCTCGGTGTCGGCCGGGGATCGCCTCGGCGCCTCCTCCCACTCCCCAAAGGGGTGCTTGTTTTCCTTGTAGTAGTTGACGTTGTCCCAGAATTCCGAGTACATCGCCGAATTCGGGTGCGTGTAGCAGATCGCACGGCGCTGTGTTGCCAGCGCATCGAGGATGCGTGTCATCGCTTCGTCGGAGTCATCGTTAAAGAAGCTCTCCATGCAAAAGGTGTACTTTGTATGGTAGATGTTGCAGTAGTAGGCGCCGCGTCCATCGGCGGTATCGCAAAAGGTGTCGGCGTAGATCGGAAGTCCCATATCGGCGTAGGCGTACATCGCCACGTAGGACTTTTGGTTTCCCGGCGGGCAGCCGCCGAGAATGTCGGTGCGCCCCGTAAATTTTTCAATGAGACGGAGCGCCTCGGTCTCCTGCCGGAGAACCTCGGCTCTCGCAGCAGAATAGTCGGCAACGTCGGTGTATTCGTTGATCGTGGGGTGAAGGCTGTGCCCGTAGCTGTGGGAGAGCAGATCGTGGTGCGAGAGCGCCTCTCTGACGTCCTCGCGGCCCCAAGCGCCGAGCTGACGGGCGAGAAGCCCCACAAGGCAAAAGCCGCCGCGCACGCCCTCCTCACGCAGGATCTCGGCCTCGCGGACCACGGCGTCCTGAGCAGCGTTCAAGGTGAAGTCCTCGGTATCAAAGGAAAAGATGACGTCGGTTTTCTTCACGGTAAGCTCCTTTCTTCAAAAGGTGGCAGGGATTTCTGCCACCTTTTTTCTTACACGCGCTCGCGGATCTCTTTTTTGATCTTGGCAATGAAGTCGGCAAGCGGCATCGTCTCGGTCTCCGTGGTGTCGCGGTTACGGATCGAAACGTTGCCCTCCTCGGCCTCCTTCTGACCGATGACCAGCATGTAGGGCACGCGGTCAACGACCTGCGCCTCACGGATCATGTAGCCGATCTTCTCGTTGCGGTCGTCAAGCTCCACGCGGATGCCCTCGGCACGGAGCGCCTCGTAAATTTCACGGCCGTAGGGCGCCACCTTGTCGGAGACAAGCAGGACCTTGGCCTGCACGGGGGCCAGCCACACGGGGAACTTGCCCGCAAAATGCTCGGTCAGAATACCGATAAAGCGCTCGATCGAGCCGTAGCAAACGCGGTGGACCATGATGGGGCGCTGCTTCTCGTTATTCTCGTCGGTGTACTCTAACTCAAAGTTCTGGGGCATCTGGAAGTCGAGCTGCACCGTGCCGCACTGCCAGGTCCTTCCCAGCGTGTCCTCAAGATGGAAGTCGATCTTCGGGCCGTAGAAGGCACCGTCGCCCTCGTTGATGGTGTAGGGAAGACCAAGGGCCTCCAGGGCGCCCTTCAGGCCGTTCGTTGCGGCCTCCCAGTCCTCGTCACTGCCCATGCTGTCGGCAGGGCGGGTGGAAAGCTCCACCGCGTACTTGAAGCCGAACTTCTTATAGACCTCGTTGATGAGATGCACAACGCCAACGATCTCGTCGGTGATCTGCTCACGGCGCATAAAGATGTGCGCATCGTCCTGCGTGAAGCAGCGCACACGGAAGAGACCGTGCAGGGCGCCCTTCAGCTCGTGGCGGTGGACAAGACCGAGCTCGCCGACGCGCATCGGCAGGTCGCTGTAGCTGTGCAGATCGTTCTTATAG
>JAFQWT010000209.1 GCA_017407375.1 Clostridia bacterium | reverse complement strand
CCGCCCACCTCGGCCTTGGTGATGCTGTCACCGATGCAGGCAATGACCTTGCCCTTGTACCACTTATCCAGCGCCTTATGGTTGGCGGCGCCGCACTCGCACTCCAGCGTGATGTAGCCCACGGGGGTGTCCTCTCTGCGGGTGGGCTTTACGTATTTATGTCTCGAGGTAGATACCTCCTCTTGTGCGATCAAAACGGTATGACAGACCGAGCAGTGCTTGCCCTCGGTCAGCCCCTTTTTGGTACAGGTCGCGGGAACGGCAGCATCGATCACCTCGGTGTGCTGCCCCGTCGCGGCGATCTCCTCGGACTCCTCCTTGCCACACGCCGCGCAGGTGCGGAAGCGCTCGCCCTTCGCCGCACAGGTGGGCTCGGTACGCGTGACCCATTCGCCAAAGGAGTGCTGGCAGGCGGCGGTGGTGGTCACCGTTGTCTCTCCCCCCGTCAGAAAGGGAAGCTCAAGAGAGGCCAAAAGCTCGCACGACGTCAGCGCAAGGAGGAGCGCAAGGAATAAAAACGGTAGGATCAGCTTCTTCATCGGAATACCCTCGTGAAACAAATTTGTGTCCCTATTATATCATAAGGGAGGGGGCTTGGCAAGGGCTCACGGCGACTTTGCGGGCATTATCCATATTTTTGCCTTTTATCCATATCTCCTTTTATGGAAAAAACGCGTGGGATATCTTGACTTTTTTCTCGGTCTGTGGTATGATAAGAGAAGCAAAAAGAAACCGCAAACGAAAGTAAAACGAAAACCGAAAGGGGCGTTTTACCGCACGCCTGCGGACCTAAGAAATGGAGAATGGAATATGCTGAAAGGTTATAAGATCCGCGCCCCGTATTTTGAGATCGGCCCCAAGTGCTTTATGTGGGGGGAGCGCATGCTGAAGCTGGCCAAGGCCGTTGACAAGATCGCCGCGAAGTACGATCTTGACGTCATCATCACGCCCCAGTATGCCGACATCCGCCTCCTGGCGGAGAACACCGAGCGCATCCACGTCTATGCTCAGCACATGGACTCGCTCCTGCCCGGCCGTGGCCTCGGCTCGGTGCTGCCCGAGTCGATCAAGGAGGCGGGGGCTGTCGGCGTTATGCTGAACCACGCCGAAAAGAAGCTGACGCTTGACGAGATCCGTGCCACCATCGCCCGTGCGGACGAGGTGGGGCTTGCCACCATCGTGTGTGCCGATACCGTGGCCGAGATCCGTGAGGTCGCCCTCCTCGGGCCGAACCTCATCGTGGCGGAGCCGACCGACCTCATCGGTACGGGCGTTGCCAGCGATATGGGCTACGTGCGCGATACCATTGCCGCCGTGCGCGCCATCAACCCCGACATCATGGTGCTTCAGGGCGCCGGCATCTCGGGCCCCGATGACGTTGCCAACGTGATCCGCGCAGGCGCGCAGGCCACGGGCTGCACCAGCGGCGTGATGAAGGCCAAGGACCCCGAGGCCGCCGCCGAGGAGATGCTCTACACCCTCCGCAAGACCTATGACGAGGTGAACGGCAAATGAATCCCGAGGTCTTAAATGCCGCCTACGATGCCTTCCGCATCGAGGCAGAGTCGCTGGCGGCCACTGCCGCCGTCCTTGATAAAAACGAGCTTTCCCGTGCCGTTGAGGCCCTTGCCGGGGCCGAGCGCATCGGCACCTCGGGCTGTGGCCACTCGGGCATTGCCTGCCGCCATTTTGCCCACCTGCTTTGCTGCATTGAGCGCCCCGCGCGCTTCATCTCCCCCGCGGAGGCCGTCCACGGCGGGCTTGGCTTTATTCAGAAGGGGGACGTCATCGTCCTCGTCTCGCGTGGCGGTAAGACCGACGAGCTGATGCCCATTGCCAAGATCTGCAAGGATAAGGGCGCCACCCTCATCGGTGTGACCGAGAACCTCACCTCGCCCCTTGCCGAGCTTTCCGACATCGTTCTCGCGATGAGCATCACGCGGGAGTGTGACCGCTACAACTGCCAGGGCACCACCAGCTTTGCCGTTACGTCCGCCATCTTTGACGCGCTTCAAAGCGCTCTCATTGAGTACACGGGCTTCATGAACGAGAAGTTCGCCGTGATCCATCCCGGCGGTGCTGTTGGCAAACGCCTCAACGAAACGAAGTAATTTTATAAACAAAACTATACAAAAAAGGAGACCACCATCATGGAAATGAAAGTATTTCAGAAAGAGATCGAGCTTCAGTCGAGGGGCTGGATCCCCACCTTCCACGACATCTCGAAGGAGGTTAAGGAGATCGTGGCTGCCTCGGGCGTGAAGAACGGCACCGTTGCCATCGTCTCGCACCACACCACCTGCTCCGTCATGGTCCAGGAGTGCTCGCACGACATCGATTCCTTCGATCTTGAGTTCCTCCAGCACGACCTTCTCGACATCATGAGAAAGATGATCCCCGACTTTGCCGAGGAGCATCAGTACCGTCACCCCGGCCCCGTGCACGCCCAGTTCGGCCGCTACGTCAACGAGCCCGGTGACTACTCCAGCATGAATACCGACGGTCACCTCCGCTCGGTCTTCTTCGGCAGAAGCGAGACCATGACCATTAAGGACGGCGTTGTGGACGGCGGTCAGTTTGCCCACGTCTACTTCATCGACTGGGATCACGTCATTGCCCGCCGCCGCCAGGTCAACGTCACCGTCATCGGTACTGCCGAGGACGTGGGCGACAGAAAGTGGAACAACGGTGAGGTCATCAACACCCGCCGCAAGTTCACCGACGAGGAGAAGGCCTACGACGTGCACTACGACCTCCAGCAGAAGCGCTGAGAGCAAGGAGGCATAGGCAATGAGAATCATCCTCGATACGGCAAACCTTGAGGATATTCGTTATTTCCACACCTATTATCCCATTGAGGGGGTAACCACCAACCCCACGATCCTCTCGCGCGAGGGGGGAGACGTTCTCTCGCTCCTCTCCGAGATCCGCTCCGTGATCGGCCCCGAGAAGGAGCTGCACGTGCAGGTCATTGAGACCGAGTACGAGAGGATCCTTGAGGAGGCGCATGCCATTGTCGATTTTCTCGGCAAGAACACCTACGTGAAGATCCCCGTGACCGAGGTCGGTCTGCGTGCCACCAAGGCCCTCTCCGAGCAGGGTTACGGCGTGACCGTCACCGCCATTCTGACGGCGGCGCAGGCGCTTTTGGCCTCCAACGCGGGGGCCGCGTACGCCGCGCCCTACGTCAACCGCCTCGAGAACATCTGTGCCGATGGCATCGGCACTGTGGCAGACACCGCCGAGATCTTCAAGGCCTCGGGAACGAAAACCAAGATCCTGGCCGCCAGCTTCAAAACGGCCAAGGAGGTCCTTGACGTTGCCGTTGCCGGCTGTCACGCCGCCACCCTGAGTCCTGACGTTCTCCGTCGGTTCCTGGCTCACACCACCACGGACACCTCCATTGCCGGCTTCTCGGCCGACTGGAAGCATGCCTTCGGTGACGTGACGCTTCTTGACCTTCTCAAGAAAAGGTAAAAGAAAAGACCGTTGCTCCGGCAGCGGTCTTTTTGGAAAAAGCGCCCCCGCGGGGGCGCTTTTTTCGTGCTTCTTATTTCAGCTCGGCAAGGAGCGAGAGCCCCTCGTCAATGATGCGCTCGGCACCGCCGACCCTGTAATTCGAGCTTTTGGCCTCGTAGCCGCCCTCCTCGTAGGCATCCCGCATTGGGAAGTAGCCCTCACTGCCGTTGACAAGGCAGGAGGGGATGACCATGCCGTAGCCCTCGGCCTCCTTCAGCGCACGGCCAACGCCGTTGAAGGGCTCACCGGGAATGCCGATAAAGGCCACGTCCCCCACGGCCACGGCGGAAAGACGGAGCGGGAAGGCATCGGGCCCATGCTCAAGGCGCACCTTGCGCGCGGCATCGGCGACCACGGTCGTGAGCATCATGCCCTCGTAGGGGAGGAGCTCATCGTGGCCCGCGGTGTGAATGTCGTTGATGCGGTGGGCCTCGGCCATCTCCTCGGGGGCGGGGCGGTTGGAGGGCATCTCAATGACCTTTTCGGCAAAGCGGAGGGTATCCGCCTCGCGGTATTCCACCTTGTCAAAGATCTGCATGACGGCCCCCGCCACCACGCGCGCCATATAGCGGGCGTGCCCGTAGCCGCGGTCCACGTCGTCAAAGTCACGCGTAAGGTCGTTCCCAAAGCCGCCCGTCGGGCGGACGTTCACATGGTTGATGTCGCCCTGCGCACCGTTCAGGAAGATGCAGCGCGTATTGTCGAGCGCCTTCTCCACCGTGCGGCGCGTCATGGCGGGCCAGTCGCCCGAAAGGAGATTGCCGCCCACAACGTCGGGGTGGTTGGCAAAGCTGGCAAGCACGATCGTGGGGGCGCCCTCACGGTCAAAGCGGACCACACTCACGCGGTCGTCGATCTCGCCGATCGGCGCCACGATGTCGGGATTGTTAACGCCGGGGTTGGTCCTCACCGAGCCGTCCTTCATGCGGAAGCGGCGGATGAAGGCCACGTTTCTCGCCACGCTGACGCCCGTACCGATGCGCGCGGGAGCCAGGTCCTCCAGCGCGGCCTTGGTCACGTCCACAATGCGGTGGCAGAGGAAGTCCTGATACTCGGCAACAAGGCGCAGATCCTCCTCGGTGTCAAGGCCACCCGCCTTGGCTCTTTCCACGTCAACGTAAGGGGCGGTGTGTGTGTGCGTGGAGTGGAGATAGACGGCGCTCGCGTCAAGACCCGTGGCCTCGGCCACTGCTCGGCGGAGGCGGTCACAGACGGGCGTCTGCACCTGACAAAGGTCCATCGCAATGACAACGGCCTTTTTCTCACCGTCCGAAAGCGCGAGGGCCACCGCCTCCAGGTCGTCGAGGATCCCCTCAGCATGGCGCACCTTGTAATAGCCGGCGACTCCGATGCCGCGCATCGGATTGATGTTTACGCGGGAAAAGCCAACAAGAATTTTGCTCATGTTTGTCTCCTTTTTGCTTTATGTAAAGTTTTATTTGCGTATCTTAAAAAGGATCTCGATGCCCTTCTCGGTGAGAAGCTCGCCAACGCCCGCGCGGTAACGGGTGGTGCGCGATTCGTAGCCCCCCTCCTCGTAGGCGTCCATCATCGGGAAGTAGCCCTCGCTTCCGTTCGTGCAGCAGCAGGGGAGGACAAGCTCCCAGCCCTCCGCCTCCGAGGCGCGGATGCCGCGGCCAATGGCGGTGAAGGGCTCACCCGCAATGCCCACAAGGGCCACGTCGCCGATCGCGATGCCTGCCATGGGAATATCAAAGGTGTCGGGCCCGTCGGCCAGGGCGACCATACGGCACGCCTCGGCGATCACTGTCACAAAATCCATGCCCTTCCCGGGGATCTCGCCGTCGCGCCCCTGCTTGTGAAGCTCCACAAGGCGGCGCGCCTCGGGCAGGTCCTCGGGCCGCGGCTTGTTGGCGGGACAAACGGCGGGCTCGTCAAGGAAACGGATGTCCTCCACGTCACGGTAGAAGGGACGGTCAAAAATGCCAAGGACAGCCCCCGCGATCCTGCGCCCCGCATAGCGCGCCTCAACGTAACCGCGCGGCGGGTCGTTATTCACACGCATGCCGTCGGCGCACGGGGCATTCGGGTCCACAAGGTGGGTATTGACGTCACCCTGCGCTCCGTTGAATACCACGGCAAAAACGCCGGGAAGAGCGGCCTCCAGCGTCTCTGTGACAAAGCCGGGCCAGTCGGCCGAGTAATAATAGCCGCTGATCGTGTCGGGGTGCATGCCGAAGTGCGTAAGGAGAATGTCGTTCTTCCCCTCACGGTCAAAGCGCACGGCGCTCACGCGCTCCTCCACCTCGCCGATCGGGCCAAGCACGTCCTCGGGCGCATCCTTCGTTCCCATACCGGGGTTGGTCTTGACCGTGCCGTCCTTCATGCGGTAGCGGCGGATCTTGGCAAGGTTCGTCACCGTGCCGACGCAAAAGCCCATACGCGCGGGCGCGAGGTCCTCGATGGCGGCGCGGCACACGTCGGTAAGACGGTGGCCGAGGAAGGTGACGTACTCATCGATGAGGGCATCGTGCCCCTCGGGCAGCTTGGCGCCCGTCTCGGGGTGATAGAGGTAGGGCCCCGTGTGGGTGTGCGTGCCGTGGAGGAAGATCGCCTCGCGCGGAACGCCCGTGGCCGCCGCGATCGCCTCGCGGTAAGCGTTGGCAACGCGTGTGGGGAAGGAAATGACGTCGGCAGAGACCAAGAGGACGGTCGTATCCCCTGTGCGGAGAGCCACGGCGGTGGCACGGAGATCGTCCAGCTTTCCGCGCGAGATGCGTACGCCGTAATAGCCGGAAATGCCAAGTCCCACCATGGGGGTGATGATCGTGCGGGAATAGCCCGCTTCCAAACGGTTCATAGAAAACCTCCTACGCAATAGTCTTGCTCTTATTATACGGGTCGGAGAGAGCGGTGTCCATGTCTTTCCCTTGCAAAGATTTGTCAAAACTGTGCGGAAAGCGTGGGATCAAAGGCCTTTCAGAATGGCAATGCCGTCCGCGATCATCTTTTCGGCGGTGCCGGCCTTGTAGCGCGAGGCGCGCGCCTCGTAGCCCC
This sequence comes from Clostridia bacterium, assembly GCA_017407375.1. Taxonomy (GTDB): domain Bacteria; phylum Bacillota; class Clostridia; order Oscillospirales; family CAG-272; genus UBA1740. The sequence continues at coordinate 3,829 of JAFQWT010000209.1, read as the reverse complement.
CCTCGTCGTAGGCGTCCTTTGTGGGGAAATAGCCCTCGTAGCCGTTCGTGCAGCAGAGGGGCAGGATCAGCTCGTGCGTCTTGCCCTCCGTGGCACGAATGCCGCGGCCAACGCCCGTAAAGGGCTCGCCGGGGATCCCCAGCAGGGCCACAGGACCGACCGAAAGGCCGATGAGCGGCATCTCGAAGAAATCGGGAGCGCTCTCGAGCGCCACCATGCGCGCCGCCTCGGCCACCACGGTGGTCAGCTCGGCGTTTTTGTAGGGGAGAAGCTCGTCGCGGCCCGAAAGATGTAGGTCGTTGATCCTGCGCGCCTCGGGCAGCTGCTCGGGGCTTGCCTTGTTGGCGGCGTAGGCGACCGTGGTACCGTGTACGGCAAGCGTGCTGGCCTCGCAGGCAATGACCTTGTCAAAGATGCGGAGGACGCCACCCGCCACGGCACGGCCGATGTAGCGTGCGTGGCCGTAGCCGTTCCTCTGACCGAAGTCGATGCGTACGCCGCCCTCGTAGTCGGCGGTGCCGGTCTTGACATTGACGTGGTTGACGTCTCCCTGTGCGCCGTTGATAAAGGCAAAGACCACCCCGGGGAGCGCCGCTTCCAGCGTGCGGCGGGCAAAGCCCGGCCAGTCGGCGGTGAATTTTGTACCGCCGATGACGTCGGGGTGCAGACCAAAGTGAAAGAGTGCCACGCTGCTTTTTCCCTCGCGGTCAAAGCGCACGAGGGAAAGGCGATCCTCCACCGTGGCCAGGGGCTCAAGGATATCGGGGTTGCCAATGCCGGGATTGGTCCGGACCGAGCCGTCCTTCATACGGAAGCGGCGGATAAAGGCCACGTTTTCCACACGACCGACGGCGTACCCCATGGTCGCAGGAGAGAGGTCCTCGATCGCCTCGCAGCAGGCGTCCGCAAGTCGGTGACCCAAAAAATCAAGGTAGGCCCTCACAAGCTCACCGTGCCCCTCGGGCATCTCGACGTGCCAACCCGAGGCGATAAGGTAGGGGCCCGTATGAATGTGGGTGGCGTGGAGCAGGATCGCTTCCACGGGAAGCCCCGTGGCCGCCGCGATCTCTCCGCGGAAGCGGTGTGCCACGGCCGTCGGGAAATACAGCGTATCGACCGACACGAGAAGAGCGGTCGTCTCCCCGACGCGAAGGGCGATCGCCGTGGCCTCAAGGGCGTCCAGGACGCCGTCCGAGATGCGGCGCTTGTAGTAGCCCGCAATGCCGATCCCCGTCAAAGGGGTGACGTCTACGCGAGAAAATCCAACCTCTAATTTGCTCATGTCGTCCTCCTCTTTTTGTAGCATACTACTCAAAAAACCATAGTAACGACAAGTTTTATTTACGAAGGTCCTTGAGGATCTCCAGTCCCTCCGCGATCATCTGCTCGGCAACGCCGCACTTGTAGGAGGAGGAACGTGCCTCGTAGCCCCCCTCATCGTAGGCCTTCTTGGTCGGGAAATAGGCCTCGTAGCCGTTGACGATGCAGCAGGGCAGCACCAGCTCCCAGTCGCGCTCACCGTCCGTGCGGATCCCACGGCCGATGCCGGTGAAGGGCTCGCCGGGGATACCGATCAGCGCCACGTTGCCGAGTGAAAGGCCGGTCATCGAATAGGGGAAGAAGTCGGGGCCGTTCTCAAGGCGTACCATACGGCCCGCCTCGGCCACCACGGTGACAAAATCCATGCCCTGCCCGACCGAGGCGGAGATCTCGCTATCACGCCCCGCGATGTGTAGCTCGTGAATGCGGTGCGCCTCGGCCAGCTCCTCGGGGGCGGCCTTGTTGGCGGCGCATTTTGAGAAAAGCTCGGTGAAGCGAATGGCATCGGGGTCGGTGGCGATGACCTTGTCGTATACCCCAAGCACGGCCCCCGCAATGGCGCGGCCGATGTAACGGGCGTGGTCGTACCGCACGCCGTTTGTGAAGTCCATGCGCACGCCGCCCGCGTAGTCCTTGCTTGCCATGTTCACGTTGACGTGGTTGACGTCCCCCTGGCAGCCGTTCAAAAAGATCGCGGAGGTGTCGGGCAGGGCGGCCTCAAGCGTGCGGCGGGCAAAGCCCGGCCAATCGGCGGTGAAGTGATACCCACCGATGACGTCGGGGTGGAGTCCGAAGTGGAAAAGCACGATATCGTTTTTGCCCACGCGGTCAAAGCGGATAACGCTCACCCGCTCCTCGACCTCCTCCAGCGGCTCAAGGATCTCGGGGTTGCCGACACCGGGATTGGTCTTGACACTGCCGTCCTTCATACGGAAGCGGCGGATGTAGGCCACGTTCTCGGCGCGGCCCACGGCGTACCCCATGGTCGCAGGGGAGAGATCCTCGATCGCAAAGAGGGAGGCATCGACAAGACGGTGACCGAGGAAGGCACGGTATTCGTTGATCTTTTCAACCACCTCGGGCTTCGGCGTGCCGTTGCGGTCGGGGGGCACGATGTCGGGCCCTGTGTGAATATGCACCGAGTGGATAAAGATCGCCTCGCGCGGAAGGCCTGCGGCGGCGGCAATGGCATCGCGGTATTCACTCACCACGGGCGTCGGGATCCCCACCACGTCCACCGAAAGGATAAGCGCCGTGACGTCACCGATGCGCAGGGCCAGCGCCGTGGCCTCGGTCGGGTCAAGCGTCCCCTTGGCAATGCGCTCTCCGTAATACCCCTTCAAGCTGATGCCCACCATAGGCGTGATGTCCACACGGCAGAAGCCGGCGTGCAGCTGACTCATAGAAATGCCTCCTTGGCCTCACCCTTTGGGTGAGCTTTTGCTTCACGCCCCCATTATACTACCAAAGCGAGGCAAAGTCAACGAAAAAGAACGAAAAAACAAAGAAAAGGAAAGGAATTCGAAATCCTTTCCTTTTCCTTGTTAATCGGTGAGCCAGGCGGCTCCCTCGGTCACCTCCACGGTCAGCGGGACCGAAAGCTCAGCCGCCCCCTCCATCTCCTCGCGGAGAATGCGTGCGGCGCGCTCGGCGTCCTTTTTGTGCGCCTCCACGATCAGCTCGTCATGCACCTGCAGAATGAGGTGGGCGTCCAGCCCCTCCTCGCGGAGACGGCGGTGAACGGCGATCATCGCGCGCTTGATGATGTCGGCGGCGGTGCCCTGGATCGGGCTGTTCATCGCCACGCGCTTGCCAAACTGGCGGACGGGGTACTGCGAGGCCGTCAGCTCGGGAATGTAGCGGCGGCGTCCGAACAGCGTTTCGGTGTATCCCGTCTCCTCGGCGCCTGCCACGGCGCTCTCGAGGTAGCCCTTCACGCGTGGGAATTCGGCAAAATAGGCCTCCATATAGTCGCTCGCTTCCTTCACGGAGATCGCGAGGTCGCCCGCCAGCGAGAAGGCCGAGATGCCGTACACGATGCCAAAGCTCACGGCCTTGGCGCGGCTGCGCAGCTCGGGCGTGACCTCGCTCTCGGGCACGCGAAAGGCGGCCGCGGCGGTACGGGTGTGGATGTCGGCCCCCTCGCGGTAGGCGGCGATCATGGCCTCGTCCCCCGCCATATGCGCCAAAAGACGCAGCTCGATCTGGGAGTAGTCGGTGTCAATGAGGAGATAGTCCTCGCTTTTTGTAATGAAATGTTTACGGAAACGGCTGCCAAGCTCGGTACGTATCGGGATATTCTGCAAATTCGGCTCGGCGGAGGAGAGGCGCCCCGTCAGGGTGGCGGCCTGCTTGAAGTCGCTGTGAATGAAGCCGCGCTCATCGGCGGCGCGGAGCAGCCCCTGGGCATAGGTCGAGCGGAGCTTGGTGATCTGGCGGAACTTCAGCACCGCGTCCACAATGGGGTGCCGGTGGCGGATCGCTCCCAGGATATCGGCGTCGGTCGAGT